>JALSLF010000397.1 GCA_026988445.1 Bacteroidales bacterium | reverse complement strand
ATACAGTCAATCATGAGGTGATTAATCAAATATGGAATTCAATAGATATTTATCATGCCCTAACCGTTGAAAATGAAAAAATTGAGCAAGAAATATTTGATTTAACCAACCAATCTATTGAAAATTCAAATAATTACATTTTTAGTATTTCTCAAAAATTAGCAGATAAAGACTTACGTAAGAATATTTCAGTAATAGAACGTTTAGTTATTGGTGGGGCTTTAACAAATACTAATTCTGTTTATAAAATCAGGGAAGGTATTTATAAATTACAAACTGATTTGTCCTATAAAGATACTTACTTGCGATATTTAGAAACTATATTAGCAAATGCACAAGAAGATATTAAAAACTTAAAAGGAACTATTTTTGAAAAATTGCCGGTTGAAGCATATCAATCAAATAAAAAGATTAAACAACTGAGCATAAAGTATATTAAAAACCTGCAACGAAAAAATAATTTAGATAATATAATTAATAAAGGTTTAGACGATTTTTTATCTAAACTTAATAAAGAAAGCTTTGATTATACACATAGTATATTTAATAAATTAAAGAATATTAGTTCGGTGTTAATTTTTGTAACTATATTGGTTTCCATATTAATAATTATTTTGCTTATCTATAATTTATTAAAGATATATAAACAAATAGGAACAAGCCCCGAAGAAATTGAGAAAATTGCCGATAAAATAGCCCAAGGGAATTTGCAAAATTACATTGATAACGAGGATACAAAAGGTGTTTATCGTTCAATAATAAAAATGAATAACCGGATTGTTAAAATAATTAAAGAAATTTTATACAGTTCGGGTAATATTGCGCTTTCTACCAACGAGATGAAAGCTAATGTTCAGCAAGTTTCGCAAGGAGCTTCTGAGCAAGCAGCTTCTACCGAAGAAGTTTCGGCAACAATGGAAGAAATTACGGCAAATATTGAGCGAAGTAAGAATATGGCTTTGACAACGGAAAGTACCGTTCAAAAAACAGCTGAAAGTATTCGTGAAAGTAATAAAACCATGCAGGAAAATATTGAAGCGATGCAAAAAATTGCTGAAAAAGTAAAAATTATCAGCGACATAGCTTTTCAGACCAATATTTTGGCAATTAATGCTTCCATAGAAGCATCTAATGCCGGCGAAGCAGGTAAAGGATTTAGTGTAGTTGCCCGTGAAGTAGGAGTTTTAGCCGAAAACAGCAAACAAGCAGCTATTGAAATTGAAACATTATCAGAATCGAGTGTACAAAAAGCCCAAGCTGCCGGAGAAATGCTTGAAAAAATATTGCCGGAGATTGAACATACGGTTTCTTTAATAACAGAGGTTGTTGGTTCAAGTATTGAACAGTTTTCGGGAGCTCAACAAATTAACAATTCGATACAGCAACTAAACGATATTACGCAAGTAAATGCTGCTGCATCCGAAGAAATATCTGCATCAATTATTGAATTGGCTCAGCAAACGGAGAATCTAAAAAAGATAGCTGCATATTTTAAAGTAATAGACTAATACCTAAATTGAGTGATCATGTACAAAAAGAAGCACCAAGACACTGATAATAAAAAGTTTAGAAAAAAGTAAGAATACCTTTAGGTATTTGAGTCTTTTTTTGTAAATCTTTTTAACTCAATAGATTGGTGCTTATTGAAGTAGATAATCGCTTTTAGGCAATAACAATTTATGGATAAAATACAAAAACGGAGAATAGTTCGTGGCTATCCTCCGTTTAGGGGTAATTGCTCGTAAAAAGCGATTATCGGGATAATTTATTTATTTTTATGTAATAAAGTTACATCTCCTTTAAAACTGAATTTTTGATTTCCTTCAAATTTCCCATGCACTATATAAACATATACATCCTCCGGCATTAAGCGGTTATGATAATATCCGTTCCACCCGTATGAAACATCGTTACTTTTAAACACTTCTACTCCAAACTTACTGAATATTCTTAACTCATATTCTTCTATTTCACCTTTATATTTCGGGTAAAATACATCATTATAAACATCTGCCGGATTATAATATCCTGATACAGGACCGTCCATATTGGGCGTAAATGCATTAGGAAATACTATTTTTTCATTAATATCAACAACTTTTATATTGTTTATTACAGCTGAATCAACACAGCCATTTTCAGACCATATTTTCATACAAATAGTATATTCTCCTTTTTGTTTAAATATATGTTGCCCGTTTTTATCGTGTGAAAAGTGCTCATCACCAAAATTCCATTCAACTTTTGCTATATTCTTAGAGTAGTTAGGTATTTGAATTTTTTGCCCTGTTAAGAGCTCATTTTCATAGGGCCATTGAATATCTGCATTCGCTTGCTCATGAACAATTACAGAATCGATATAACTAACAGCTGTTCCTCCAATTCCTTTCGCTTTTAAACTAATTCTGTAAATCCCGGGATAACGGTAAGTATGTTGCGGCATAAAATCATTTGATTGATTTCCGTCACCAAAATCCCACTCATAGGTAAACGCAGCCTTACTTAAGTTTTTAATTTTAACCGTAAATGGTGCGCAGCCATCCTTCGCATCTAAACTAAAAACAGGCACCGGCGGTGACGGAACAGCTAAATTAATTTGTTCATCCTGTATTTGAGCATCTGAATTTTCAATTTGTTTAATACTTTTAGAAATAATAATAGGAGCAAACTCTTTTTCTCTTTCAGCTTCATTTTTATGCCCGGCTTTATCCAATTTCAATAGTGCCTGATCAACAAAAGGAGCATTAGACGATTGATTACCAATATCTTTATTCTTATTGTTTTGAGCAGAAATATCCTTTGTTAAAATACTTTTTTTATCGTTTTTTTGTTCTGAAACATTGTTTACAATATCATTACTTTTAAAATTAATAATTGCTAAGGTAATAATAGCTACCGTAACAGAAAGTCCAAAAAGTTTAGAAAGACCGGAGTTTAAAAACCTTCTGATTTTTAACTTTGAATCAATATTATTCCATAGTTTATCGGAAGGCTGCACTTGGTAGTCTTCAAATTTTGATTTAAATAAATCTTCAATATTTTTAAATTCTTTTTCCATAAAATTTTGAAAATTTCTAAGATGAGTTTTTACTCATTTTATGCTGATTTAGTATCTTTTTCTTTTTTAGCTTCACGTTTTAATTGTCCCAACTTTTTCCGAATAAGTTTTTTTGCTCTTGAATACTGTGATTTTGACGTATTTATATCAATTTTGAGCAAAGCACTTATTTCTTTATGTTTATATCCTTCAATTGCATATAAATTAAATATCATTTTATAGCCTTCGGGCAATGAGTTAATGACTTTTAACAATTCATCGCCGGTAAATTCCGAATCTTTATAAGTTTCATTTTCAAACTTTGTTTCCTGAACATCACCAATATCATAATGATATTTGTTGTGTTTTAAATTTTTATGATAATGGGTTATTGCCGTATTTACAATTACCCTTTTCATCCATCCTTCAAAAGACCCCCTTCCTTCAAATTCTTTGATTTTTGTAAAAATCTTTAAAAAACCTTCCTGTAAAATATCTTCTGCCTCCGAACGCTCATAAACATAACGCATACAGATACCCAAAAACAAGCCGGCATACCTGTCATAAAGTATCTTTTGTGCCTTGCTGTTTTGTTTTTTGCATTGCTCAATTAGTTCTTGTTCGTTCTTCATAGCGCTATCATTAATAATGACCTGCTCTTTTTAATAATGGTTGCATTCTAAAAATATGTTCTTTACTACTTTGCTCCAAAACACGGGAAAATATTTATAGTTCAATCAATATTTTATAGATTCCCGTTTCTTGATTAAATTCATATTCGGTATTTTCTATTTTTATTTCATGAAATTCTGTGTACGAACAACAATCTTCGGAAATTCTTTCGGCATCTACGTATAAATTAAAAATATTTTTATTTGAAATATTGATGGAGTAATTAACGGTTTCCGTTTTCCAACCAATTGTATGTATTTGAATTAAATTAATATCATTTTCATCAATAAAGGTATAATCAACACGACTGCTGTCACTTAAATCAATAACTTCAATTTCTGAAGCTTTGTAAATACCCTTGGTAAATAAATTCTCACCACTTGTTTTATCTGCAATTTCAAAAATAAAAGGTTCAGGTGGGGTAAAACATTCACCGCATGGCTGTTCGCAAGAATAATTGAAAATAATTATGAATAAAAGTAAGCTTCTATAAATTTTTATCATGATAAATAGATTTATTTAGGTAATGTATTCAAAGTATATACTTTTCAACTGTCCGAATATACGTGAAGTGACTTTATTTTTTAATCCATTTTTTAAGTTCCTTGATTGAGAATATAGAAGTTTCTTCCGGTTTTTCGCCAAGATGTCTGATAATTCCAAGTTTTTGAGGAATAATAATATCAGCCTTTCGTTTTTCACCGGTATTCAGGTCATAATAAACGTCTAATATTTCAATATAGTTTGCCGTGTATTCTTTTAAAATACCTGAATATTTTTCTAAGTTTTCTCCTTTAATTAATTCAAAAACCACTTTGTGACCAATGTAGCGTTCTAAAATCGGGTCGAAAGCTGCACCAACTGATTCTATGATATTTTGATTAATCTGTTTTAAATATTTGTCTTGCGATTTTAGTAATGCTCCGGCAGCACCGCTTTTTTGAAGATGCGTGACCATAGCATTTGCCAGTTCGGTAAGTGAATCGCTAATGGTCTTAAAAAAGTTTTGAATTTTGCGTTTTATTTTTTTAAAAATGGAAGGATTATAAGTTCGCCTTAATTCTTTTTCACGAGCCTTTTTGCCTTCTTCACTTAATTTATCATGAAAGCGGATTAATGCTTGTATTTGTGGATATTCGTATTTGTAAAATATATAACTCGATAAAACACTTTGCGTTTTATTGTCTTTTTTTTCTTCGGCATAAATAAACTCCAATCCTGTATTTTCCACACGCAAAATTCCTCCACCAACAATTTCGCCATTTATTTTCTCAATAATAACGGGATCGTTATTAAAATCATACAAGCACTTATCTCTTTTTACTCTACGTGAGAAAGCACTAATTAAGGCAGCGGTTAATATTACAACAATTGTAATTGTAAAGGAGTCTATTACCATAATTTTTTATTTCAAAATTAACAATCCACCAAAGGTCAAACACGTACTTAAACAACTATGAACAACCAGATACCAGTTACTAGTTACCGGCAACCTTCCCATCAAATAATCAAATCGTCCAATTTTCTTTTCGGAACGTAATGATTTCCTTTTTCATCACGATAGTATTTTATATCGCCGTTTTGTTCCACATCTTCAATAATTATATTTTCTCTGGGTTTGCCAAGAGCCAAAACCAGCATAATTTCAAAATCTTTAGGTAAAGAAACTGCTTTATTTAATTCCTGTCGTTTAAAAGCCGCAATAGTACAGCCTCCCAAACCCATATCTACGGCACCTAACAAGATGGATTGAGCCACATAACCCGATGCCGTATAAAGATAATCTTTGGCAATATCCGGACTGATTTTTTTATCTGCCAAAATAAAAATATATGCACTTGGGCGCTCTCCTTCATCAGGTCCTTTCCATTCTTTTAAATAGCCTGCCCAAGCAAGTGTATCAAATATTTTTGCATTTATTTCCCGCTCATTAAAAATCATAAATTTTAAAGCTTGTAAATTCTTGGGCGAAGGAGTCATACGTGCCAAATCAACCAAATCAACCAATTGTGTGCTATTTATCTCATGTTCTTGATAAAACCGGCGATAACTGCGGTTTTTATAAACCAATTCTTTTAAACTCATATCTTATATACACATTATTTTTTTTACGAAATTACCATTTTTTTACATTTTTCACATGATATTATTTTAAATTTATGGAAAATATCCAAATTATGAAAACAAATATCTTTTTCTACCTATTATTTTTTATAATGCTTAGTTTTTCTTGTAACAAGCCTGATGAAAACCATGTAAAGCATCAACTACTAATACAAAATTGGGAATTTAAAAATACATCCGACAGTGTTTGGTATCCTGCTGAGGTGCCGGGAACCGTGCATACAGGCTTATTATCAAATAATTTAATTCCGAAACCCTTTTATGATTTAAACGAGGAAAAATTACAATGGATTGAAAATGAAAATTGGGAATATCGTACAAAATTTAATATTGATGAAAATTTATATAAAAAAAACAACTTATTTTTAAATTTTAAAGGTTTAGATACTTATGCCGATGTGTATTTAAACAACAAATTGATTTTACAAACGGATAATATGTTCCGCACTTGGCAAGTTGATGTAAAAAAATACCTGAAACCCAAAGACAATGTTTTGCATATTGTTTTTTATTCGCCAATGAAAGAAAATATTCCCAAGGTAGATAGTTTGCCATATCATTTACCTGCCGGAAATGACCGACATGAAAAAAAAGTCAGTGTTTTTACGCGTAAAGCGGCTTATCATTTTGGTTGGGATTGGGGTCCGCGATTTGTAACTTCCGGTATTTGGCAACCTGTTGAATTAATCGCTTGGGACAAGGCAAAAATCACTGATTTTCAAATTTATCAAACATCTCTAAGCAAAAAAACAGCAAAATTAAAAGCGGAAATTGACATAGAGAACAACAAAGAAAACGACTATACCTTATTTATTTACTCATTGGGTAAACTTATAGCTGAAAAAAGCATCAAAGCAAAACAAGGCAAAAACCGAATCACTCAATATTTTGAAATAAAACAGCCCAAACTATGGTGGACAAACGGTTTGGGCAAAGCTAATCTTTACAAATTTACCGTAAAATTAAAATCAGGAAATAAAATAATTGATACAAAATCTACTCGTTTTGGCATACGAAGTATTAAAATTGTGCAAAAGCCGGATTCCACAGGAAAAAGTTTTTATTTTAAATTAAACGGGATGCCCGTTTTTATGAAAGGTGCAAACTATATCCCGCAAGATGTATTTTTACCACGTGTAGATTCAGCTCGCTATAAAAAGTTAATTGCTGATGCTAAAACAGTTGGTATGAATATGTTGCGTGTTTGGGGCGGCGGCATTTACGAAAACGATTTGTTTTATGACTTATGCGATGAAAACGGTATTTTAATTTGGCAAGATTTTATGTTTGCTTGCAGTATGTATCCGGGCAATTCAGCCTTTTTGAACAATGTACGCAATGAAGCAATTGATAATGTAAAGCGTTTGCGAAACCACCCGTGTATTGCCTTGTGGTGCGGGAATAATGAGATGCAAGTTGCATGGGAGCGCTGGGGGTATCAGAAAACTTTCGGCTACAGCAAGCAAGATTCTGCAAAAATTTATAATGATTATTTAAAGATTTTTGACAGTTTACTACCAAAGGTAGTAAGCAGCATAGACAGCGGGCGGTTTTATTGGGCATCTTCGCCTAACTCGGCGCCAAGCGGCTGGGAAGAAGAAGCCCGAAGCGGCGATATGCACTACTGGGGCGTATGGTGGGGCAAAGAGCCTTTTTCGGCATATATAAAATATACCGGAAGATTTATGAGTGAGTATGGTTTTCAGTCCTTGCCGGCAATGAGCACCCTTAAAAGCATTACCATCGACAGTAGTTTATATTTGGTATCGCCGATATTAAAAGCTCATAACAAACACCCCATTGGTTTTGAAACCATAGATGAATATATGCGCAGAGATTATCGTATTCCTGCAGATTTTAATAATTATGTATTTGTGAGTCAATTATTACAAGCCGAAGGAATGAAAACAGCCATTGAAGCCCATCGCCGGGCAATGCCTTACTGTATGGGCAGTTTGTATTGGCAATTAAACGATTGTTGGCCTGTGGTTTCGTGGTCAAGCATTGATTATTACGGCAGATGGAAAGCCTTTCATTATTATTTGCGTAAACTTTATGCACCGGTTTTGGTCTCGCCTGTTTATGATAATGAAAATTTAAAAGTATTTTTAATCTCGGATTTATTAAAAGATAAAAATGTTAAAGTTGAAATTACTTTAATGGATTTTTACGGCGAAGTTCTATGGCAAAAATCTATTGATTTAACCATGAAAGCCAATAAAAGTGCATTAATCTATCAAAAATATTTTAAAGAAATTTTATCGCACTACGATACAAGTAAAATATTTTTACATACTGCAATTAATGAAAACGACAAAATAATTGCCGAAAACAATCTGTTTTTTTCAAAAGTAAAAGATTTGGTGCTGCCTCATTCACAAATCCAAACCAATATTATTAAAGAAAAAGGGAAATACGGCATAAAAATCACTACGGATGTTTTTGTGAAAAATATTTTTCTTGATTATCATGATGATAAAGGCGTATTTTCTGATAACTATTTTGATTTATTGCCAAACGAAGTAAAAACCGTGTGGTTTAATCTTGGGAATCCTGATAAAGAAATAAAAAAAGTAAAAGTAAAAGTAAAATCTCTAATTGAGCGATTTAATGTACCGAATTTAAGAAAATAAAAAACCGAAAACTTTGAAACAGCCAAAGCTTTCGGTACGGAAAACACTATCAATCATTGTTTTATTTGATGATAAAAAGATAAAAATATTTATAAATTTAAGTCAGTATTTGTGTTTACAACCGGCATTGAGTCGTCCAAAGGACTTTTCAATAAACAAGTTCTTTCATACTCATTAATTAAATAGGGCATAGAGTCATCAACGGGTTTTTGAATATTGATGATTTTTTCAAACTGCATGTCTGTAAATTTTGGTTTGGAAATACTTGATATAAATGCAACAATTAATACGATAACAAAAAAATAAACAGTCTTCATAAGGCAAAAATTTAAGGTACAACATAAACTTGATACAAAGTAAAATAATACGCTTAAATTTTTTTTCAGGTATTTACCCCATTTTTAAAAAAATATTAGCAAAATTGAGCGATTATGAATAAAGAAAATCGCTCAATCCGGGCATAATTCAATAATTAATCAATCATTCCGTAATCCAATGCTTTGGCAATAAGTTTTGCAGCACTGTTCACATCAAACTTAAAATAGATATTACTTCTATGCGAATCAATTGTTTTAGGGTCAATAGGAACAACTTGAGCAATCTCTTTATTGGTCATGCCCTTAATAAAGTAACCGAAAAGTTCTTTTTCACGCTTGGTTAAAACAGGTATGGCAGATTTTGGTTTCGATTTTTTTTTACCCTGTAAAATTTCGTTTATCGTATTTTCAACCAACGGTGTATAATAAGAACGCTTATTTAGCAATGCTTGTAGTGCATATTCAATTTCTGCTTTTACATTTTCTTTATCCAGAATTACTTTAACACCTAATCTTATCAAAGGTTTAATGTGTTGAATATCATAATAAGAAGTGATAACGGCAATTTTCAGATGCTTATTTGTTGATTGTAGTTTCATTAAAGTTTTTATGCCGTCTAATTTTGGCATTTGAATATCGGTAAACAAAATATCAATGTCGTTTTTTTCAATTATGTCTATAATTTGATAACCATTATTTGCACGAAATATTTTATGGTTTTGCAAGTGTTGTTCAATCCCAATTTGTAAACCATCTAAAAAATATTCATGATCATCGGCTATAAGAATGTTCAATTTATCAGCCATAACTTTTACTTAGCTTAAACAGGAAATTTAAAATTCAATATTGTTCCCACGCCTTTTTTACTCTCATCGGATAATGTTCCTTTTAATACTTGGGTTCTACCGATAATTTCGTTTTTATATCCATGACTTGATTTTATTTCTTCGGGATTATAGCCTTTCCCGTCATCTTCATACATTAAATTAATATAATCATCGTGCCTAATTAACTGCATGAATATATTAGCGGCATCGGCATGTTTGAATGAGTTGGTAAATAACTCTTGAACAATACGATAAATATTTTGCTGAATAAATGGCGGAATATCATTCCACCCTTTTTTTGAGTAAATCCCTGTTTCTATTTCCAAACTATCAGTTTTGAAATTAGTTACCATATTATTAATTTCATCTTCTATGGTAGAAAGCACAAAATCAGGTAAGGATAATAAATGCGAAGCACTTCGTATGTGGCGGTAAATATTTTTTATATGTTCTACTTCGGGGCTTTTACCGAGTTTGTTTTCGAGTTGCAAAATGGTAGCAGTGAGTTCACTACCTACTCCGCTGTGCAACTCACCGGCAATTTCTTTTTTTATATTTTCTTGTGCCTCAATCTTTAATTTTAGAATTTCTTGTTTTTGTTTTTGATTACGATAAACGATGAAAGCAATAATTGCAATTAAGAATATTACCGCAAAAGAAACAATCATCCAAATAATTGCTTTTTGCTTTTCTATTTCAGCTTTTTGAATTTGATTTTGTTTTTCTTGAAGTTTTATTTTTTGTTCTTTTTTTTGGGTTTCGTAAGCTATAAATAATGCTTCTGATTGTTCGTTCTTTATTACATCCGATAATGAATCAGACATTGCTTTAAAATGTTTGTAATAGTTTAAAGCTGGTTTGTATTCACCCTTTTTCTCATAATATCCAGAACCTATTTTGTAAAAGTCTCTGAAAAGACTTTTATCTTTTAATATTGGGATAATCCTTTGAGCTTTATCAAGATATTTTTTTGCACTTATAAAGTTACTCATATCTGTATTTAGTTCTGATAAAGCTAAACTGTATATGAAAACACTTAATGTATTATTTTTTTGTTCGGCTAATTTCAAAGCTTCTTGATAATAATTTAATGCACCCTTATATCTTTTTTGTTGGTGTTCAATAATCCCTTTTTTATAAAAAGCCTCTTGTATAAATGGTAAGTGATTTTTTTTTGCAGTGGACATTATTTTATTCACTAACTTTTCAGCTTCGTCATAGTGTTTTGTATCAATATAATTTTGTGCAAGATTAATATTTGCAATTAGTTCTCGATTTATGTTATTCAGGTCTTTATATGCATCAGCTGCTCTTATAAAATATTCATTCGATTGTTTATATTTTTTCTGTTTAGCCAAAACAATGGCAATATTATTCAATACATCTGCTTGCAGTTCTTTACCAATGCTATCGTTTTGAATTATTTGATAAAAATAGTCCAAAGCAATATTGTATGCCGACTTGTTTCGATAATTTACAGCCAAGGTATTAAGCGCTGAATATTTTCTACTATTATAAGCAATTTTATCTGCTATTTGTATCGTTTGTTTTAAATACTCACTACTTTTTTCAAAATTGTTTTGTACACTATACACAATTGCCAAATTATTGGCTAAATCTGCCTGTTTTTTGTAATAGCCGGCTTTTTCAGCTTCCTTTAAACCTTCTTGCCATAAAAATATAGCCGAGTCAGGCATTGAAAGATATATATAGGCAATACCTAAATTAGTAATAACATTTAATTTTCCTTTTTTGTGATTTATTTTATCTGCTAATTCAAGACCTTGCTTTCCGTACATCATTGCTGTATCAGGATATAAACCAAGATAACTGCTTGTTAAAGCTATTAAAGTTGATAATTTTACCGTATCAACCTTTGTTTCTGATAATACATGTTTCAAACTGTCAACTTTTGACTGTTGAGCATAAACGTAATTAAAAAGTGTAAAAAATAAAATAATCAAAAAAACTTTTTTCATAGTTACTTTAGAGATAAACAGGTTCATTATTTTAGTTAAACCCAAAAATAAAAATTCTGTCTAAATTATTAAATTTTTCAGTAGAATACTTTCAGTAAATTTGCTTTTTATATATACACTTTGTTATGGAATATCTAATTTATGACGGAGCTTGTGGTTTTTGCAATAAAATGGTAATGTTTGTAGCCAAAAACGATTCAAAAAATCAATTTTTATTTGTATCAAGTTTATCGGAAAAAGGCAAAAGCCTTTTGGAAAAGTATCAAATATCAGGATTAGAAGACTCCACAATTATTTTACTGCAAAATGATGGCTATTCAGTTAAAAGCTTAGCTGTTAGAAAAATTCTTCTTAAACTTCCGAAATTCAAATTTGCAGGAATGCTTATGTACTTATCTCCTACCGTATTTTCTAATTTTATTTACGATATTATTGCAAAACATCGAAAAAAAATCATCAAAAACACTAATTGCGAAATCCCGAATGCAGAAATCAGGCAAAAATTTATCAACTAAATTGATAAAATCCAATTATATTTTGATGAACAGTAATGCTAAAAAAGAGTAGGAAGCGTTTTTTTTAATAACTTTACCTTATTGTTTTTAAAATAAAATC
>JALSLF010000396.1 GCA_026988445.1 Bacteroidales bacterium | reverse complement strand
CTTTTTGTAAATTTTCGAGCAAAATGCTTTCTTCTTTTCCTTCAATCAGTTTAGTAACAGCTACCGGAAAATAGGATTTATAATCACGTTCAAAAGAAAGTGCTTGGTAAGTACGGCTTTGATACCATTTGCCTACGAGTAAAAAGAAAACAAAGCCTGTGAGCGAATCCATATACCCTGCTCCCGACCGGCTGAATATTTCATAAGTACTTTGAATAAATATTGCCAACATTCCAATGGCTATAGGCATATCTATATTTATCATTTTATGTTTTAAATTTTTCCATGCCGAAAGCAGATAGTCTGAACCACTATAAAACAATACGGGTATTGCAAAAAGAAAATTCAATATCCCGAAAACAATTTCATATTTTTCTTCTATACCAAAGTTCCCTTTTATGTATTCAGGGAAACTTAAAAGCATTGTGTTTCCAAAAGCAAAACCTGCAACGCCAATTTTTAGTAATAATTTTTTATTACTTTTTTTTGATTTTGATTTGTCAATATTTTCTAATGTAATTTGTGGTATATAATGAATAGATGCGAGTAGTTCTACAAGTTGTCTTAAACTAATTTCTTTTTCGTTGAAAGATATGCTGACTTCTTTTTTTACAAAATTAACCAAAGAATGAGTAATTCCTTTATTTAAAGTGTTTAGATTTTCTAAAAGCCAGATACAAGAGCTACAATGTATTGCAGGGATGTAAAAAGTTACTTTTCTGAAATCACCTTCGCTAAAATCATAAATTTTTTCTTTGATTTCTTCATTGTCCAGATATGCATATTTACTGCCAAAGTCTTCTGTTTGAATTTTTATACCCGGGTTGTCTTCTATTTCATAATAAGTATATAATTGATTTTCGTTTAAAAGTTGATAAACGGTTTTGCAACCGTTGCAGCAAAAGGCATTATTTTGCCACATAATTGGGTAATTTCCACAATCTTCACCACAATGCACACATTTTTGTCCCATATTTTAATAAATAACAAATAAAAATAGCCACATAAAAATATGTAGCTATTCTTTAATTATTCTTTGATTATTATTGAATTTTTGCTCTGGCAGCTTTAACTTCATCAATAGTTACAGTACCTCCATTATTGCCCCAACTATTTAAAACATAATTTAAAACATCAGTAACTTCTTGGTCTGTTAGTTTAAAAACAGTCATTACGTTGCCCGGATATTCAATTCCATTTACCGTAATAGGTTCTTTTGAACCTCTTAGTGTTTGAAGAATAGCACGTTCTTTATCAGCTAATAAATAATCTGATTTTGCCAATGGCGGAAAAGTTCCTTCAACGCCTTTGCCATCTTTTTGATGGCAAACCATGCATTTTTCATTGTAAATTTTTTCGCCTGACACAAAATTATCAGAGCCGATTTCTATTGTTATATTTTCTTCGTTTTTTGATGTTTGTTCAATCTTTTGCTCTTCCTTATTGTTCGTTTCTTTATTTTGTTCTTGATTACTTGCACATGAAGATAATATTGAAACTAAAAAGAGCGCTGAAAGACTAAAACTGATGAGTCTTATTTTTTTCATGATTTTTGGGATTTAAAGGTTAATATCAGCAGCGAAAATACAAATTATTTTATAACAAATTCTTTGGAAACACTCATATTTTATATTTTATATCCGAAAGAGTCATAAGTTAATTCATTTGATTGTGTTGCATCTCCATCATTGGTTTTTCAGGTACATGAAGTTTTTTCTCGGGGGGGCTGATAAAAGGAATACCCAGACCTAAACCCCTAAGAATAAAAAGTACACCTATAAAAAACACTACTCCGGGTATTATTTTGGTCATTTTTGTACGAAATTTTGTACTAAGCGTATTGCCTAAAATAGAAATAAGAAATAACATAGGCAATGTGCCTAAACCAAAGATGAACATAAATAATGCACCCGATAATGCACCGGAAGTAGCTATTGCACCTGCTAACGCCATATATACCATTCCGCAAGGAAGTAAACCGTTTAATAAACCAATTAAAAATAAAGAACCGTATGTGCGTTTTCTTAAAAGGCTGCCTAATTTCACTTTTAAATTACCTACAAAAGAAAAGGCTTTACTGTTTAAATCAAAACGATTTTTATATAATGAAGGGAATAAAACAGATATCACCATAATTACTCCCATAATAATAGCTACCCATTTTTGAAATCCTGCAAGTACTAAACCTTTGCCAAGCATTCCGAAAACTAAGCCCATTATAGCATAGGTAATAGCTCTGCCAACATTGTAAATTAATGAGCCTACAGTTTTACTGTACCATGAGTGGTTGTTTAATGGGATCGCCAAGGCAATAGGTCCACACATTCCTGCACAATGGAAACTCCCTATTAGCCCAAGAGTTATAGCCGATATAATAATTCCAAAATCCATTTTTTTTATTTTAAAGATTTATGTCAAATTCTTGATAATATCCGTTACTGTTCGAAGCCCAATCAATCTTTATAATATACCTGCCAGACAAGTAGTTTGTAATATCTATTTCCTGTTTCCCTGTGGTGTCAGGTTTTATATCAACTTTTCGGTCTTTTTCAAAATCAGTTATGTAATAAAATTGTATCGTTCCTGTAATAGAGTCTGTATTAATTTCATCAGGAAAAATAAAAATCAGTTTGTTATTTTGTTTTTCAAAGCGAATTTTATGTTTCAGCTTTGCTGTATTTCTAACTTTATTTATTTGCTCTTCATAATCTACTCCTTTGGGGTAATACTCAGGAGTAACCAAATTAACTTTTTGACTGAATGCAAAAACAATAATCCAGGTCATTGCTGCCAGAAACATAATTATAAATAAAAAAATTGCGTGTCCCCAATGGAATTTCATAATTTAAATTTTAAAATTTCTATTGTCTTTTCATTCATTTTATTTCAGGTCCTGTAAAGTTAGTGGTGTAATCTTCTAATATTTTATCTCCTGAAAAAATTCCGAAATGCAGTTTTATACTTTTTTGTTTTATTTTATTTTTCGGCAAATATACTACAATAATGCCTTCAACCGAAGTATTATATTTTAAATGATTTTGCCCTGAAACAACAATTCTTCCGTAAGCGGGTTCAAGGAGCTTAATGCTGATGTCGATATCGGAATTTGATTTGTTTACAATTTTGTAATTGTATAAATTACTAATTTCATTTCCTTGAACCTGATAGGTCATTCCGGGAGTACGTAAAATAGTAGTTTCTGTAATAGATCGGGTAAACATCATGTATGATGCAAAAGCCAAGATGAGCACTAAAACCACCGAATAAGCAATGTTTCTTGGAGTAAGTTTAAATTTCTTTCCGGTTTTAATCCCTTCCAATGAATCATAGCGAATTAAGCCTTTGGGCTTTCCTATTTTTACCATAACGGCATCGCAAGCATCAATACAGGCGGTGCAGTTAATACATTCCAGCTGGTTTCCATTTCTTATATCAATACCTGTAGGGCAAACAGCCACACATTGTTTGCAGTCAATACAGTCGCCTTTAACAATACCTGCTTCTTTTTCTGCTTTTTTTGCTACTCCGCGCGGTTCGCCACGGTATTCATCATAAGCTACTACAATTGAATTGTTATCGAGCAATACTCCTTGTAAACGCCCGTAAGGACACATTAAGGTACATACCTGTTCTCTAAACCATGCAAAAATAAAGTAGAATGCCGAAGTAAATATTACAATTGCCATAAAGCCGGTTAAGTGCTCGTAAATAGGGTCTTCTACAATTTTCACCAGTTTATCAACTCCTATTAAATATGCTAAAAATACATTGGCTATAAAAAATGATATTCCCCAAAAAACACTGTGTTTTAAAACTCTTTTCCAAATTTTTTCAAAATTCCAAGGCTGTTTTTTGAGCTTAATCTGTTGTGCCGGCGTTCCTTCAATCAGCCATTCAATTTTACGAAAAACAAATTCCATGAAAATTGTTTGAGGGCATACCCAACCGCAAAACAGTCTTCCGTAAACAACTGTAAATAAAATTACAAAAACAATAAACGAAAGCATTATAAGATAGAACAGATAAAAATCTTGTGGCCAGAATACGGTGCCAAATAAAATAAATCTTCTGCCTAATACATCCAATAAAATCATGGGTTCACCATTAATTTTAATGATTGGCGCAAAGATTAAAAATGCTAATAAAAAATAAGCTAAAATGGAGCGGTAGGTATAAAACTTTCCGGAAGGCTTTTTACAGTGTACCCAAACACGCTCTCCATCCTGATTTACTGTTGAAATTTTATCCCTAAACGTTTTTTCTTCATGTTTTTCGCTCATAATAAAATATTTTTAGGCTATGCGTAGGAAACAATCTGCATTATAAATGCGAAATGATTCAGACACAGATTAATAAACATTGTTTTTGGTAAAATGATGCACGAAATTATATATTTTTTGCAAAAAGGAGAAAAATATCTTAATGTTTTTTAAAAGGAGTGGTTGTAGTTTTTTGATTTATAACAATTATTATATTGATGTATAGCAATAGTGATAAGAAAAAAGCCGGATATTTCCGGCTTAAAAGTATAGTGTTTGAAATTATTCCTGTTTATTTTCCAAATCGTCAAAAAGTTGATTAGCTTCGTTTGTTAAATCGTCTATGCTTTTTATATCGGAATTTTCTGCTTTGTTTTTTATGTCGTTCATTTCTTTATCCTGATTTTCTTTGGTATTAAATTCTTTAACCGTTTTTTTAACTTCTTCGCTCAATTGTTTAAATTTTTCAACTCCCTTGCTTCCTGCATCTTTTAAGAAAAAACCTAATTGTTCTAAATGTTTTTCAAGTTCTAATTGTTGGCTAAGTTCTGCACTGCCTTTTTTTACAGCTTCTGAAAATTCTGCCAGCTCTTTATTTACAACTTCTGCAATATCTTTGGCTTTACCCGAAAGTTCTGTTTTTATCTCTTCAAAAGTTTCTTTCATTTTCTTTTTCATGGCTTCTGCTTCTTCATCACGTTTCTTTTTTCGCTCAAGTATATCTTTGTTTTTTTCTGTATAGTCATCTTTCCATGATGATAAAAAGCCTTTGGCATTATCCATAAATGATTTTTTTTCTTCTTCCATTTTATTTTTATTGATTGATTTGTTCAAATATACAATTTTTTTTCCAAATTATCCGATATTGAATGAGAAATTGGATGATTGCTACTAAACTTCAAATCGTCTGTTAAACATTTGAACGTTTATTTGTTGAAGTGTTAAATATTATTTCTAGTTACTGCTTGTCTGACAACTAACGAATAAGGTATTAAATATTGATTATTGATTATTGCGTGTTGAACTGTATGTTTCCGGTTCCTGCTTGTTCTTAAATTGGCGAGTTGAATATTGAGCGTTGAATAACTTGTCCAAGCACCGGTATATTGTTAAAATATTTTTAATTTACTGCATTGTGTCGGGTAAGCGAAAGGATGAATTAAGGAATAAATCAAATAGCTTGAAAATGAATATGCAAACAAAGCGGAAAATATAATAATTTTGTATAAACTACCTTAAAAATATTAACTTTGCAGAAAATTTGAATAATTAAATGAGTGAAAAAAAACATAAAGCCGGTTTTGTAAATATTGTCGGTAATCCCAATGTAGGTAAATCTACAATAATGAATGCTTTGGTAGGTGAGAAAATTTCAATTATAACTTCAAAATCTCAAACCACCCGGCATCGTATTATGGGTATTGTAAGCGGCGAAGATTTTCAAATTGTGTATTCAGACACTCCGGGAGTTGTGCGTCCACAGTCAAAATTACATGAATCGATGTTGAAATTTTCGCGTTCGGCGCTTGAGGATGCAGATGTTTTACTGTATGTAACCGATGTGGTGGAGAAATTTGATAAAAATCCGGATTTCTTGAATAAAGTAAAAAACACGGATGCAAAAATACTATTAGTCATTAATAAAATTGATTTAGCCGACCAAACTTCGGTAATGGTATTAATTGAAAAATGGCAAAAATTATTACCCGATGCATTAATTATACCTGCAAGTGCAACCAATAATTTTAATATGGATGCTGTTTTGCAGAAAATTATTGAATTTTTACCCGAGTCGCCACCATATTTTCCAAAAGAGCAACTTACCGATAAAACCGAACGTTTTTTTGTGCAGGAAATTATTCGCGAAAAAATATTATTGCATTACAGTAAAGAAATTCCTTATGCTGTTGAAATTGAAGTAGAAATGTTTAAGGAAGAAGAACGGCTTATACGAATTAAATCATTAATTCATGTAGAGCGCGATTCGCAAAAGGGAATAATTATCGGTAAAAGGGGAGAAGCATTAAAACGTGTTGCTACCGAAGCAAGAAAGGATATTGAAGCATTTTTTGATAAAAAAGTATTTCTTGAAGTTTTTGTAAAAGTTAGTAAAGATTGGAAAAATAAATCAAGATCTTTAAAAAACTTTGGTTATGAAAGCTGATGTTGAAAATATTGAAGTAGAAGTTTATGCATTTTCAATAAATGTAATAAGCTTTGTTAAATCGATGCAAAAAGCAGGTTCCGGTAATGAACCTTTGCAAATCCTATTGCATTCGGCGAAGCAATTTTATGATTTATATATTGATTACGCAGATGAAGAAGATGAGGACACAAAACCCTATATTTTTGAAGAATGTTTAAAATATGGGAAAAAATGTTTGGATATTTTGCAAAATATGGGTGTTCCCGAAGAGTTTTTAAATGAAAAAGTAGATTTGGTAATTGATATTGCCGGATTGATGAAAAAAATGGAAGAAAATGAGTAATATTATAGCAATAGTTGGAAGGCCCAATGTAGGGAAATCGACTTTATTTAACAGATTAACACAAACGCGCGATGCCATAATTCATGAGTCGAGCGGAGTTACACGCGACCGCCATTACGGAAAAGCGTATTGGAACGGTGTAGATTTTTCTTTAATTGATACCGGTGGATATGTTGTAAACTCAGATGATATTTTTGAAGAGGAAATTCGCAAACAAGCTGTGCTTGCCATGGACGAAGCGGATGTGATACTGTTTGTTGTTGATGTTTTGAGTGGAATAACCGATTTAGACGATGCAGTAGCTGATTTACTGCGCCGTTCGGATAAAAAAGTTTTTTTGGTGGTAAATAAAGTGGATAATGCCGACCGGATGTTTGATGCCAATGAATTTTACGGTTTAGGATTAGGTGATATTTATCCTGTTTCATCCATTAATGGTAGTGGCACAGGCGATTTGTTGGATAAAGTAGTAGAAGCTCTGCCTAAAAAAACAGAAGAAGAGGAAGAAAATATTCCGAAATTTGCAATTGTTGGTCGCCCGAATGTGGGTAAATCATCATTAATTAATGCTTTTGTTGGAGAAGAACGGAATATTGTTACACCCATAAGCGGAACAACACGTGATACCATACATACGCGTTATAAAAAGTTTGGACATGACTTTATATTGGTAGATACAGCAGGATTGCGTAAAAAAGGGAAAGTTACCGAAAATATTGAGTTTTATTCGGTAATGCGCTCAATACGAGCCATTGAAAGTGCCGATGTATGTCTTTTATTAATTGATGCCACACGTGGAATTGAAGGACAAGATGTAAATATTTTTCATCTGATTGAAAAAAACCGTAAAGGAGTAGTAATTTTGGTGAATAAATGGGATTTGGTTGATAAAGAAGCAAACTCCAGTAAAAGATATGCCGAAGTTATTCGTGAAAAGATTGCTCCGTTTACCGATGTGCCTATTATTTTTACATCGGCATTAACCAAACAAAGGGTATTTAAGGCTTTGGAGGCAGCGGTTGAAGTATATGAAAATAAAAAACGCCGTGTGCCTACATCAAAACTTAATGAATATATGCTGGATGTGATTGAAGTAAATAATCCGCCTGCGGTAAAAGGAAAATATATTCGTATCAAATACGTTACTCAATTACCTACATCAAGTCCGCAATTTGCATTTTATTGCAACTTGCCACAGTATGTAAAAGAACCGTATAAAAGGTATTTAGAAAATAAATTACGCGAAAAATATAATTTTACAGGGGTACCCGTACAAATTTATATGCGAAAAAAATAGTATCTTTGAAACAGTATGGACTTTGAATGGGATGAAAATAAAAATTCTATTAATAATGAAAAACATGGATTTGATTTTAATATGGCAAAACTTGTTTTTTTAGATAAAAATAGAGTTACATTTCAAGATAAAAGAAAAGATTATGGTGAATCAAGGTGGGTAACAATTGGTAAAATGAATAAAATAATTATAGTAGTTGTTTTTACAATTAGAAATATGATTATAAGAATAATTTCAGCAAGAATTGCTAATAGAAAAGAAAGAAAAATGTATGAAAATCATTAATGATGAAATATAAACTTTTTGGCTGACTATATTTGAGATATTATTATTTGAATTGATATAATAAATATATGAGTATGTGTAGCTTGTTTAGTAATAAAAGATAAAAAAAGAAAGTCATGAGAAAGAATATTTCACCACAAAAAGCATTAGTGTATATTAAAAATAATAGCTTTGATAATAAAAAGTATAAAGTGATTTTTTCAACTGACAAAATTGATGCATTTGATGTGATTTTATTTGAAAAAAATGGAGTTGATGTTCCTCGTGAGCTTATTGTTTATGATGACAGTAAGATTGATTTCTCTGATATACCGGAACTGAGTGAAAATGATATTGAAAATAATCGATTAATTCCTACCATTTCAGCTGAAATTCCTCTTGATGAAGAAATAAGAGATTGGATAAAAAAAGAGAATATTGATATCGGTGAATTTACTGCAAAGTTAATCCGGAGTTTTTATAAACACATGAAGTCATTGCCTAAAAATGCAGCACTTTAATAAATAAACACATGAACATTAAAACACTTATATTTATCATAGGAATTGTTTTAGGAGGTATATTATCATGCCAGCCGCCTAAAGTATATCCGGTAATTCCTTCCATTGAATTTAAAGAAATGAAAATGTTGAATGGCAAAGACACGCTGGGGAACGATGTTAAACGGGTAATTTTAACCATGAGTGTAATTGATGGCGATGGTAATATTGGTTTGCCTGATGGAGATACATTACCGGGCTTTGATACTTTGGGGAATAAGAATTTATTTATTGATTTATGGAATAAAAAAGACGGTGCTTTTGAAAAAGTAGATTTACTGGCACCGAATTATTATAAAACAAAGTTTTTAATGCCCGAAGGTCAAGACAAGAGCCTTACCGCTGATTTTGAAGTTACCATGGATTATTATTTTTTTAATAATTATGATACTATAAAATATACGTTTTATATTTACGATAGAGATTTAAACAGAAGTAATACCGGAGAATCACCAACTGTACCGGCTGATACAACGGGTGTTTTTAAAGCACCCGAAAATTAATCGCTTAATTTAGGTTTAAAAAATATTTAGAAGATTTAGCTTAGGAATGAAAAAAAGAACATCAGATATTGTTATTAAAAATAAAAAAGCACGTTTTCAGTATGAAATTTTAGAGGTTTTTACAGCCGGAATTGAATTATTGGGTACGGAAATAAAATCGATTAGAGCCGGAAAAGCCAGCTTAGTTGATGCTTATTGTCGGTTTATTCCTAATCTGAAAAAACCGAATAAGCCTGAATTATATATTTTGATGAATATTTCAGAATATTCGCACGGTGGATATGCCAATCATGACCCAAGACGTGAACGCAAACTTTTATTAACCCGCAGAGAACTGAATAAATTGTCGAAAAAAATCAAAACTACGGGATATACCATTGTTCCATTAAAAATGTATATAAACGATAAAGGTTTTGCAAAAGTAGATATTGCTTTAGCAAAAGGGAAAAAAACACACGATAAGCGGCATGATATAAAAGAGCGTGATAATAAACGTGATATGGAACGAATTAGAAAATATTAATTTATTGAAATTACTCTTAAAGATATTAACTATGAGGATATTAACATTTTTCTTTGTTGTTTTTTTTATAGCTTCTACTACGCAAGCGCAAATAGGGCTTGCCGTAGAAAAAAACGATAATGGTTCATCAATAAAGTATGCCATTCGTTCGGGAAAAGATTTAAACGATGCTTTACAAAATGCCTATCAGGCACTAAAAGATACCGGAGCTACCGGAATGATTGTGAAAATGAAGCAAGAAGCCGATTGCGGACACGAACTGAACGAAGGCTATTATGTGCTTATCCGTTGCGACCGTAAATCGGGCGGACGTTTTCTTTTAACTTATGGTTTGGGTGCAGGAAAAACAAAAGCCGAGGCAACTAAGCGAGCTTTAACTCATTTAAAGGAATTTGATTGGGGTTTTGAAGACCGCTTTGGTTATGATATTATCAAAGAAGGGAAAATTGAGGATTTGTTTGCCGAATAAAACCTAAATTGAGCGATTATAAACTGTTCAAATCACTTGATTATAAACTTTTTTGCCTCAAATAAAGGCAAACTGCTTATTTGAACTTTATCAACTCTTGCCCAAGAAGGACCTTTTTTGCACCATTCGGTAAATTGTTCTACAGCCCAATCTTCGCCTGTGGCTTCAACATAAACCGAACCGTCGGGCAAATTTTTTACAAAACCGGAAATATACAATTCATCGGCAATCTGTTTTGTATGATAACGAAAACCTACGCCTTGTACTTTCCCTGTTATTTTAATTGATACCGCTTTTTGCATTTTCACTCAATTTAGCTTAAGCTTGCATAAAATAAGATGCAAATATAATCAACTACTTCATCCGAAGGTATTATTTCGCCCGAATGTCCGCGTGCAAGAATTTTGCTTTGATAATTTTCGGATTTTAAACGGCTGTATTCCATTAGGCTCATAATTGGTCCAAAACCACAAACCGATATTTTATGCTTTCGCACTTCGGAAAAAACACCTTCAATGTCTTTTGCTGCAATTTTATCCAGAACTTTTTGGTCAAAATATTTTCCTTCATCGGGGCTTAAAAAATGTGAAAAATCAGAGGAAGCGATGAAACAAACTTTCCGTTGAAGTTTTTTTTCGGTCTCAAAAATTTTATTAGCAAGCATTCGAGCATTATCTGCGTTTTGGTCGGATAAAGTAATGGCTGTTATTTTAAAATCATATTCAATAAAATGTTGTAACAAAGGCAACATTACTTCGCCGGAGTGCTCATGGCTATGGGCAGCATCCGAATAATCAAAACCCAGTTCTTCGGAAAATTCTATATCTGCCGGTACCAAGCCTAAGGGTGTTTCCCAAAAGTTGTGGCTTTCAAGGGCAATATCTGCTCCCCTTCCGGTATGGTTCGGATTTACAATTACAAAAGTATCGAATTGTTTGTGGTAATGCTTTAATAACTCAAAAAAATGGACTGCCTGATAGGCTGAAAACATATATCCTGCATGTGGAACCACAGCCCCGAAAATATTTTTTTCTTTAAATGATAAATCTATTTTGTTTTTTTCGGCTTTTAAAATTTTATCTAACAAACGGCTTAATTCGGTTTTATTTTTCGGATAAAATCTGCCAGCAACTGCCGGTTTTCTAATGCTTGTCAGTTCCATTTGTTTTCTTATTTTAGTTTTGATAATAGATCAATATCTTATAATGTTATTATTTATAACAACAGTTCGGTGCTTTTTTGTAATCAACTGACAATGAGTGATTATCAATAGCCCCGACTTTTAAGTCGGGGAATAGTTAAGCAGCAAAGTAACAGGGCTTTAGCCCAATTTAATTTTTATTAAACAAAAAATTTAACGAACTATTATTATAAACTAAATATTTTCAATAATTGCTTTCCCGCAATTAATACAATTTCCTTGCTTATCCAAACCGGTAATTTTAGTATGGTATCCGTTACGCTCAATTACCTGATGACGGCATTCCGGGCAGTAAGTATTCTGTCCTTTTACCGTAGGTAAATTCCCGATATAGACATAATCAAGTTCTTGGCTTGCAATTTCGTAAAGTCTTAAAAGTGTTTTGGGTGATGTTGCTTCAATATGCATTTTATACATCGGGTAATAGCGCGAGAGATGCAAAACGGTATCCTTACCCAGCTCATTTTTTATCCATAATACCATTTCTTTAAATTTTTTTTCATCATCGTTTAATGTAGGAATAATCAGATTGGTAAGTTCCAATAGGCTATCTGATTTTTTAATGCTGATTAATGTTTCTTTTACCGGTTCTAATCGCGATGAAGTTATTTTTTTATAAAACTCATCGGTAAAAGCTTTTAACCCGAATAATTCACAGTG
>JALSLF010000395.1 GCA_026988445.1 Bacteroidales bacterium | reverse complement strand
TTACAAATAATTTCGGGCAGTACAATAATAAGTACCGAGAAATTTATCATTAGTAAATAGTTTTTAAAAAAGTACCGGTGTGAAATTTACACCGGTACTTTTTATATTATTCAACAAATTTATAGCCAACTCCTTTTACTGTGCGGATAATATCATCACCTACTTTTTCTCTTATTTTACGTATATGTACATCTATTGTACGGTCGCTGATATACACATCATTTCCCCAAATTTTATTAAAAATCTCTTCACGGCTAAAAACTTTTGCAGGACTGGAAACAAGTAGAGCAAGTATTTCAAATTGTTTTTTAGGTAAAATAATTTCCTTTTTATTTTTAATTACTACATATTTTTCTATATCAATTATTAATTTTCGTTCATTATTTACCAAAGTTTTTTGATTACTGGTTTTAGCTTTCGCCGATTTGTTGCTTAATGTTTTTCTTCTGAGCAAAGCATGTATCTTTGAAATTAAAACTTTGGGTTTAATGGGTTTGTTAATGTAGTCATCAGCACCCGCATTATATCCGGCAATATGAGAGTAGTCTTCATTGCGAGCTGATAAAAAAACAATCAGTGTATTATCTAATTTTCGTAATTTTCGTATTTCTTCACAAGCTTCAATACCATCCATTTTCGGCATCATTACGTCCATCAAAATTAAATCGGGTATTAATTCTTCGGCTTTCATTATTGCTTCCAAACCGTTGCTTGCAGTATGTATTTGGTATCCGTCTTTTTGCAAATTATAAGTCAAAAATTCGCGAACATCTTTATCATCATCAACCAAAAGTATTTTGTTCATAATAGTGTATTTGTGCTTTCCATGCAAATTTAGAATATGTATATTAATTTATTGTTAATCCTTCATTAACCTTAGATTAAGTTCAACACTTCTATTTAATATTTAATTAACCATTCTTTCATTTTAAGTATAGATAGCAGCCCTTAATTTGCAGTATAATTATTAACACAAAAACAAGAAATCAAAAATTTAAAAAAAATGAAAACAAATTATTTTAATTACTTATTATTAGGTCTTTTTGCTTTTAGCTTATTTGTTACTTCATGTAATAATGATGATGAGCCGGAAAAAGAAAATGAAACAGAAGCTGGTGTTGTAATAGTTGATAACGGAAACGGTATTGGAACACGTACCCTGTATAAAGATACAACCTATTTATTAGATGGCTTTGTATTTGTTAATGATGGTCAAATTTTAACCATTCAGCCGGGTACTGTTATAAAAGGTAAAGCAGGACAAGGCGAAAGTGCTTCTGCATTGATTGTTGCTCGCGGAGGTAAAATTATGGCAGAAGGTACAAAAGATGAGCCGATTATTTTTACTGCTGAGGCTGATTCATTAAACGGTAATATCGGTAATAATGTACGTGGTTTATGGGGTGGACTAATTGTTCTTGGAAAAGCACGTTTGAATACAATTCCTGCCGAACAACAAATTGAAGGAATCCCAACTACGGAAACTCGCGGTGCTTTTGGTGGCGATAATGATGCGGATAATTCAGGTGTAATTAAATATGTTTCTATTCGTCATGGAGGAACTGATATCGGTGCAGGTAATGAAATTAACGGACTTTCATTAGGTGCTGTAGGTTCAGGTACTGTTATTGATTATGTTGAAATTATAGCAAATGCCGACGATGGTATCGAGTTTTTTGGTGGTACAGTACAAGTAAAACACGCTTTGGTTGCTTATTGCGGTGATGATTCTTTCGATTACGATATGGGTTTTCGCGGGAAAGGTCAGTTTTGGGTGTCCATTCAATCAGACGACAGTGACCGCAACGGTGAACACGATGGTGGTACAGACCCCGAAGACGGACAACCTTATGCATTACCTACCATTTATAATGCTACGTACATTGGAACTCCAACTAATAACTCAATTATTACATTCAGAGATAATGCAGGTGGTTTTTATTACAACTCAATTTTTGTAAATCACCAAAATGGAATTGATATTGAAAAATTAAATGCTGCTCAAGACTCTTATAAACAATGGGAAGATGGAAATCTTAAAATTGAAAATAATACTTTTTATAATGTTGCCGGACAAACAAGCTTAGATAATCCTAATTTATTTCTTTATGCAAAAGGAGAAGGTGCTACTGCTGCTGACGACAGTGCTTTGGCAACTTATTTTACAACAAAAGGAAATGAGGTAACTAATCCCGATGTATCTGCAACAAATCCGGTTCCGGGTAATCCGCAAACAAGCAATTTGTATCCTTATAACGATTCTTGGTTTGATGCGGTTAATTACAGAGGAGCATTTGGTTCAGTGAATTGGGCAGCAGGATGGACTTTAACTTTTGAGAACTAAATAAATTTGCCGTCTTTTTTACAAGTAGAAAACTGTAAAAATGAATAGAGCTTGTACAAATAATATTTGTACAGGCTCTTTATAAAGGACGGCTTTAATAATCTGCACTTTATTTTTCTTAATAAATATAGTAAAAACAATTTTCA
>JALSLF010000394.1 GCA_026988445.1 Bacteroidales bacterium | reverse complement strand
TTTCAATAAATGAATCATTATTAAAATTTTAAAAAATGAAAAACATTTTTACAATTATTCTACTATTAATTTCATTTACAAGTTTTGCACAAAAGGCGGCTCTTAAAGGCAAAATTACCGATGAAAAAACAGGCGAAGCAATTCCCGGTGTAACTGTATTCTTATTAGGTACTACAACGGGTGCAGTAACTGACTTTGACGGGAATTACTTAATTAGTAATATTAACCCGGGGACTTATACCGTTCAATTTTCTTTTGTATCTTACGATACTCAGAAAAAAGAAAACATTGTTTTAAAAGCAGGGCAAACTTTAAATATTGATATTAAGTTAAAAGAGGCTTCTGTTGAAATTGACGATATTTCGGTAAAAGCAAAACGTATTGAAAATACGGATGCTGCGGTTATTACACTTCAGCGTAAATCTGCTGTTTTGGCAAATGGCGTTTCCGCTTCCGAGATGGCTCAAACCGGTGCATCAAATGCTGCCGGAGCTTTACGTAAAGTAAACGGTGTTTCGGTGCAAGGCGGTAAGTATGTTTATGTGCGCGGACTTTCGGACAGATACAGTAAAACAGTACTAAACGGTGCTGATATTCCCGGTTTAGACCCTGAGCGAAATACTGTACAAATGGATTTATTCCCAACCAATATTTTGGACAATATTATGGTATATAAATCTTTTTCACCCGATTTACCTGCTGATTTTACCGGTGGATTTATCGACATTAAAACAAAAAACTTTCCTGACCAATTTACTTTTAGCTTTTCTGCCAAAATGGGTTATAATCCGCAAGCAAATTTGAATCGAAATTTTCTTAGCTATCAAGGTGGCAAAACTGATTTTCTCGGACTTGATGACGGAACTCGTGCTTTGCCTGACGAAGCTGCCGGAAACATACCCGTTAGATATGAAAATAATGAACAATTGAATCAAATTGGCAGGTCTTTTAATAAAATTTGGTTTCCTGAAACACAAATGTCCGGTTTAAATCAAAAATACACCATCAGTTTTGGAAATCGTAAAAATATTGGCGATAAAGTGTTGGGCTTTTTTGCAGGAGCATCTTATGCTTATGATTATAGTTTTTTTGATGATGGCTTTTACGGCAGATATAAATTAACGGATAAAAATAGTCCGGTTTTAAGTAGAGAATACGAAACTGAACAATGGCAATTAGGACAAGGAAATGCAATATGGTCCCTTATTGGCGGCTTGGCTTTAAAATTAAATCAATCAAATGATATTTCTTTAAATATTATTAATAATCACTCAGGACAAAAAACTGCAAACAGCTCATTTTTTATCGATTATAGGGATAATGAAGACCTTAGACAACGCCGTACATTAGAGTTTAACAGCAGAAATTTATTTGCCGTGCAGCTAAAAGGAACGCATACTAATGAACGTTTAAATATTAACTGGATTGCTTCTTATGCACTTGCCGGTCAAAATGAGCCTGATATTCGCTATCTTACTAATGATGTAGATATTAGAAATGGCGATACTGTTTACTTTGTAAACAAATCAAATTATGCTTATCCAAGACGTTTTTATCGTGATATGAGTGAAGATAATTATTTCGGAAAAGTTGATTTTCAAATGCCGGCTCATTTTTTAAGCGAAAACTCTAAAATTAAGTTCGGTGTATCCAATACTTATAAATACAGAACATATCGACAAAAACAGATTTTATTTTCTGAAAATCAGGCGAATGTTTATTCAAATATGGCTGATTATTTTGCAAATGATAATATAGATGCTGTTAATGGTGTGTATATACAAGCCTCTGAAAAAGACGATGATAAAAACAGTTATAACGGTGTGCTGAATATTTTTGCGGCATATGCAATGTTTGATACTCGAATTGCTGATAAAGTACGTGTAGTTGCGGGTGCTCGTTTTGAAAGTGTATATATGGAAACTACGGATTTGCTCATAAATGAATCTGTAAACAGGCAAGGTATTTTAAATGAAAAAAACATTTTACCTTCTGTAAATATTACTTACTCGGTTAGTAAAAGCATGAATATACGTGCTGCATATAATAAAACATTGGCACGTCCTTCATTCAGAGAAAAGTCAAGTATGTCAATTGAAAATAAAACCGGAGATATAGTTATTGGTAATCCTGAATTAAAACAAAGTACAATAGATAATTACGACTTACGCTGGGAAAGCTACTTTAATCCGGGTGAAATTATTTCGGTAGGTGCTTTTTATAAAGATTTTAAAGACCCTATTGAACGCTCATTTAATACGGAAGCAATAAATCCTGAAATTACTTGGCGAAATGTAAAAGAGGGTAAAATGTATGGTATGGAAGCAGAATTTACCAAAAAATTGGATTTTGCGTCTTTGTTGAAAAACTTTAAAATTTCTGCTAATTTTACTTATGTATATTCAGAGGTTTCGGTGGATGAAAAAGAACTGAACAGTAAAAGGTATTTTGACCCTAATTATCCGGATAAAAGAGTTATGTTTGAACAATCGCCTTTTATTGTAAACGGGACATTATCTTATAAAAATATAAAAGGATGGAGTGCCGGATTATCTTACACTTTTAATGCTGAAAAATTGGTAATTGTTAATCCGACAGGTATTCCTGATGTATATTCAACGCCTACCCACGATATGTATTTTAATATTTCTAAAAGTTTTACAAACAATATTCAAATATTGTTTGAAGTAAAAAATATTTTAGACTATCGCAATGTTTACTATTATTCATATAATAATCAAGAATATTTATATAATGATTTTGGTGTGGGAAGAACTTTTGCGCTCAAAGTATCGTATAAATTCTAGTAGATTCATAAAGTTAGTTTAGGTTTGATGTGTAGTTGAAAACTGTATTGAATAAAATACTTATGTATTTATTCTTTACAGTTTTTTTTATAAATACCCTTATTTATTCGATTTATCCAATCCGCTCTATTGATTAAAACTTGTTTATGTATTGTATTATTTGTAACTTGTGATACATTTGTTTACAGGAATCGATAATACATGGATAATTACGTATATTTTTTACGGGAAATAATTGACAAGAATATAATCTACCAATTTGATAGTCAGAGAGATAATAGAAGTGATATAGAGTTTTTTCTGGAAAACTTTTCAAAAGAAGCAGAAAACAAATATTCACGAAAAATTTATAAAACTTTGCGCTATTTAATTGTTGATCAAATGTATTTTATTTTGCGTAAAGAAGAGGTACCTGAAAATTTAATTCAATCAATATTTACAGTAGCTTTTCATGAAAATACTTATTATTTCATGATGGAAAAAGTAATGCCAACCGAACAGGCTGAAATAATAAAAAGCAATATTCATTTATTAAACAGTAAAGACCCTGAAAGTGTTAAAGAACTTTATATAGATGCATTGAGCGATTTAGACACGGAGCTTGATTTTACCTTTATCGACATAAAAAAACGTGTCGAAAATGATATTTATTTTAAATATGAGCCCTTAGATAACAAATATTGTAAAATGTGGGGTATTTCATTTTATAAGATTGTAAGCAAATAGGTAAAAATCAATTAGCCGGATACTCTACACTTTAATCGTGATCAATTATCCAAACTATAAATAATTGGATAGCTTGCACCAATATTCCAACTTATTTAAACGTTCAAATGTCCTGTCGGACGATTTGAAGTTAAGAGCCCAATTATCCGGTACACCAATCCGCCGGTGTCGGACAAGTTATACCAATTATCAATATCTTTACCATTAGTTTGTTAAATTGCCTCACCCATTAAAGTAGCCGATGTACAATTAGTAACTTTAACCTGAACATAATCGCCTATCTGATGATTTTTTTGGTCAAAAACAATCACTTTATTTTGCGAATTTCTTCCAAATAATCGGTTGTCTGATTTTTTAGAAACACCCTCAACTAATACTTCAAAGCTTTTACCAATATCTTTTTTATTGCTGGCTAATGATAATTTATTTTGCAACTGAATAATTTCATCCAGTCGGCGGCTTTTTACATCTTCCGGTACATCGTCTTTTAAGTTTCGTGCCGCATAGGTATTAGGGCGCTCTGAATATTTAAACATATAAGCATAATCAAATTTAACCCATTCCATTAAGGACAAAGTATCTTCATGGTCTTTTTCTGTTTCACCACAGAATCCGGTAATAAAATCAGAAGAAATAGCACAATCGGGAATAATATTTTTAATTGCCGTAATTCTGTTCATATACCATTCGCGCGTATATCCGCGCTTCATTAAATCCAGCATTCGTGTGCTGCCCGATTGCACCGGTAAATGTATGTATTTGCATATATTGTCGTACTTGGCAATGGCATAAAGCACTTCGTCGGTCATGTCTTGTGGATAGGAAGTTGAAAAACGAACACGCAATTTAGGGTTAAGCTGTGCCGTCATTTCCAATAGTTTGGCAAAATTTACTTCACCACTGTTCCAGTTATATTTATCTACATTTTGCCCCAACAAAGTTACTTCTTTATAACCTTTATCTATTAATTCCTGTACCTCATTCAAAATAGTTTGTGGGTCACGACTGCGTTCTCTTCCTCGGGTAAAGGGTACTACACAGTAAGCACACATATTATCGCAGCCACGCATAATTGAAACAAAAGCCGAAACTCCGTTTTTATCCAAACGTACCGGGCTGATTTCTGCATAAGTTTCTTCGCGCGAAAGCAGTACATTAATGGCTTGTTGTCCACTTTCTGCTTGTTGTACCAATTTGGGTAAATCACGATATGCATCAGGACCTACAACCAAATCAACCAATTTTTCTTCTTCCAGAAGCTTTTCTTTTAATCGCTCAGCCATGCAGCCAATAACCCCGACCAATAATCCCTGTTTTTTCTTTTTCAGATGTTTAAAATGTACCAAGCGGTTAAATACACGTGTTTCAGCATTTTCACGAATTGAACAAGTATTGACCAAAATCAAATCAGCTTCATTCAAATCATCGGTATAGGCAAAGCCGCTTTTATTTAGAATGGATATAACTACCTCGCTGTCGGCTACATTCATTTGACAGCCATAGGTTTCTATATATACTTTTGAATGACCTTCGGAATATTTTTCTTTTAATTTTTCGTTCGGTTCGTTTATTTTATTTACATCAATTATTTGCATAGCTTCCTCCAAAAAAATTTCTGCAAAAGTAATAGTTATTTTTAGATAATAAAAGAGTAGTTTGTCTTTTATTGCTTTGTTTATTTGTTAAATCAGGGAGTGAATATAAAATTTTTACCGGAGCTAAGGAATTTCCATAAAATTTTTGCAATTTTGCAGTTTATCAGAAACATTTTACTAATAAAACATCTATAATATGTCAGGACATAGTAAATGGTCAACCATAAAAAGAAAAAAAGGCGCTGCGGATGCCAAACGTTCTAAAATATTTTCAAAATTAGCCAAAGAAATTACCATAGCTGCCAAAGAGGGTGGAAGCGGCGATCCGGAAATGAATCCGCGTTTGCGTACAGCAATTGTTAATGCCAAAGGCGTAAATATGCCTAAGGATGTGATTCAACGAGCCATTAACAAAGCTACTTCCGGCACCGAAAATTATATGGAAGTAACATTTGAAGGTACCGGACCCGGTGGTGTAGCTGTTTTTGTAGAATGTTTAACCGACAATAATCAACGCACGGTAAGTAGTGTACGTTCTATTTTCAGAAAACGTGGCGGCGAGTTGGGTAAAAACGGTTCACTTTCTTATTTATTTGACCGCAAAGGTATTTTTAATATTATTACCGAAAACTTGAAGATGGATATTGAGGAGCTTGAATTAGAGCTTATTGATGCCGGTATGGAGGATATGGAAGAGGAAGACGGACGCTTAATTGTTACTACCGCCATGGAAGATTTTGGCAGTATGCAAAAAAAATTGGAAGAACTCGGCATTGAAGTAGAAAACGCCGAATTGCAACGCATTCCAAATGTTCGTAAAGAATTAGATGTTGAAACTTCGCAAAAGGCATTAAAGCTTATTGAAGCGTTAGAGGATGATGACGATGTACAAAATGTATATCACGACCTTGAAATGACCGAAGATTTGGAAAAGGCTTTACAAGAGGAATAAAGAATATATTTTTTGTATTAAAAGAGGAGCAATCAAGTTCCTCTTTTTTTTGTAAATATTTTTAAATTGATAGATTGGTGCTTGTTGAAATAGATAATCGCTCAATATAGGTATTAGTTGATTTGCGCCTAATTCCACTTATTATAAACCACTATACTCAGAACAACTGACCGATGGGAATTAAGATGACCCCAATTTATAAAATATTGTCAAAGCCGGGTTCGGGAATATAGATTTAGTATGCTTGAGTATTACACCTCATTTTGAAATGCACATGTAATCATTTTGTTACCCATTATTAGAAAAACTAGTCTTAAATTCAAGAACTTAATGCAATAAATTAAAAATTAATTTGAATATTAAAAAATAAGTAGCAACTTTGTAATTACATTCTGAAATTTACTAAAAAATAGACTAATGGAAATATCAATAGTACAAATAGGAAATTCAAAGGGATTTAGACTTCCTAAAACCTTGATTGAAAAATACAATATTAAAGACAAGGTTGAGCTTATTCTGGAAAATGAATATTTAATTTTAAAACCAATTACAAGTCCAAGACAAGGTTGGGAAACTGCATTTAAAGAAATGTGTAAAAATGGGGACGATCAACTTTTATTTGATGATGTTTTTGAAAATGAAAATTTAGAAGAATGGATTTAAAACAATATCAGATAGTTCTTGTAAATTTAGATACTACAATAGGACGTGAAATTAAAAAAGTAAGACCTTGTGTAGTTATTTCACCAAACGAGATGAATAAATATTTGAGGACTATAATTGTTGCTCCAATGACAACAACTTCAAGAAAATATCCAACCAGAATTGAAATAAAGCACGATGGAAAAATAGGTTGGATTGTTATTGACCAAATACGGACTATTGATAAACAAAGAATTATAAAAAATTTTGGAAGACTATCAAAACCAAAAATAAAAGAATTAAAATCTATAATAAAAGAAACATTTGTAGATTAAAATAAAGAAAACATTGGGTAAAAAAAATATACTGCATACCGCAATTAGTTGTAAATATGGGAGCTAATACACAAAATAAACATGGTAGTAACACGGAAAATAATCGTTTCAAAATGCTCACGCAGCATATTCAAACCGTTTGTAGTGTCTATTTTTTTCAATAAGGTAATAAGGTTGGTTGGTGTTTTGTGGATTTTTTTCTACTAAAGTTAAAACTTTTGATAAGGTTTTTCATTCATATTTTTCTCAAACCTTAGTACGATATTAATTCACCGGTTTTCAACCTTATTACATTATAATATAGGAGGGGGCATTCATAAATCCCAACAAAAAACATACAAAACATTTATCGTAAATATGTTCGGGCATTTATAATACTGTTTGATTTTTATGGGGCTTTGTTCTGATACTATTCGTAAAAATTCTCACGAAAAGCATAAAATTCTTTTCTGTTCAGAATAAGTCGTTTCCAAACAGCTTTTAAAAAACCTGAGCCGTAACCGTAAAGTTGCACAAAAGCTGCTATTACCGATAAAAAACCAACTTTTAAAGAAGAAAATTTAATACTTGCATCAACAAATATTAATATCATAAATAAGATCAGGGGCAAAATAAACCACCATTTTATAAAACTAATTAACAATAATAAAAAGCTTCCGAGCAAAAATACCGAAGGAAATAAATGTACAATTTTAAGCGATTTTGGATGACGCATGAATAAATTAATTCGTGCAATTCCCGAATTATGCACTTGTTTATAAAATTGGCGGAAATTTGTTCGTCTTTTATGATAAACAAAAGCCTCTTTTATCAGCTTTGTACGAAAACCGTTTTGTAAAATTTTTAAACTCATATCTACATCTTCACCAAATCGCATATTGGAAAAACCGCCTGTTTTTTCATAAACAGCACGCGAATAACCCATATTAAAGCTTCGCGGCTTAAATTGTTCCATTTTTTCATTCGCTCCTCGTATCCCGCCGGTTGTAAATATCGAAGTCATTGAATAACTGATTGCTTTTTGTACCGGACTGAAACTTTCGTGTGCAGCATCGGGTCCTCCGTAAGCATCAACATAATCTTTTTTTAAGTGCTTACTTACAAGCTCAAAATATTCCGGCGGAATAATACAATCCGAATCAAAAAATACAAAATAATCGTATTTGGCTTTGCTCATGCCGAAATTTCTTGCAGATGCAGGTCCTCCGTTTTGTTTATAAAAATAATTGATGTGAAAATCGGCTTGAAAATCTCTGACAATGTGTCCGCATTTTTGCGTAGAGCCATCTTCAACAATAATCAACTCAAAATTCTTATTTTTTTGTTTATTTAAGCTTTCTAAAAGCTCTTTAACTTCCTCGGGGCGATTATATACAGGTATGATTACGCTAAAATTCATTTTTAATATTTTGATTTAATAATTTCAAGCACTTTTTTATCAATCGGTAAACTTAAATCATTTTTTTGTAAATCTTTAATCTGTTTCCAACGAAAACTTTGCTTACCTTCTATTAGTTCCTTAAAATCAAAAGATTTAACGGATATTTTAAAGCGGATATTATCTTTAAATCGAGCCAAATAATAGATGCTGATTACTTGAATATTAGGATTATGCAATGCGCGTTGAAAAAAATCGGTAGTATAAATGTGTTCAAGGACTTCTATTTCTTGTCCGGTTTCTTCTACAAGTTCTCGTTTCAAGCAGTCAATTGTTCCTTCGCCAAACTCTAAACCACCTCCGGGAAATTTGGTAATTTTCCTGTTCAAAACAAACTCATCACTTAAAAGAACTTCGTTCTTTTTATTGATAATTATTGCATATACCCGTATGGTAAATTGTTTATTCAATTTTTTAAATTTTTTAAAATAAAGTTTAAAATCTTCTCTTTTTCATCAGGCATAAACCAATTAATTTCTTTATCCCGCTTAAACCAACTTAATTGTCTTTTAGCATAGCGTCGTGTATTTCGTTTAATTAATTCAATGGCTCTTTCTAAAGAATATTCGCCTTCTATATAAGGAAACAACTCTTTGTAGCCAACGGTATTTAGCGAGTTTAGATTTTTGTATTTTATAAACTGTTTTGCTTCGTCAATTAAACCGTTTTCAATCATTTTGTCCACACGCAATTCAATACGTTCGTAAAGTTTTTCTCTATCCATATTTAAACCGATTTTTAAAATATTAAAATCGCGGTTTTTAATAGTTTTTGTTCTGAAAGTAGAGTAAGGTTTACCGGTTTGCAAAGTAATTTCTAAGGCTTTTAATAATCTTTTCGGGTTTTTTAAATCTGCAATGGCATAATAATCAGGGTCTAAACGCTTTAATTCAAACCGAAGACTTTCAATGCCTTCGGTTTCAAATTTTTTAATCAACGAATTACGAATTTCCATATCAATTTCAGGCAAGTCGTCAATACCTTTGCAAACGGCATCTACGTACATTCCCGAACCGCCAACCATAATTACTTGATTTGTTTTAAGAAATAATTTTTTCAGTAAATTGATTACTTCAAACTCAAAACTGCTGGCATTGTAATAATCGTGTATGGATTTGTTTCCGATAAAATGATGTTTTACAGCTTTTAATTGAGCATTATCAGGTACAGCAGTTCCTATTTTCAG
>JALSLF010000393.1 GCA_026988445.1 Bacteroidales bacterium | reverse complement strand
ATTATACAAAAATTCATATTAAGAATGCTGTTAATATCCCGAAGACGGTTTATCAAAATGATAAAGGATTTTTAAAGCCTGCAAATACTATTGCTGCAGGTTTAGGCAAAATGGGGATTACTCGCAATTCAAAAATTGTTATTTATTGCAAAACCGGTACTTATGCCGGAAGATTATTTTGGGTAATGAGCTATCTTGGTGCAAAAAATGTATATATTCTGGATGGACAACTTAAAGGTTGGATGGCGGTTAGAGGTCCTTTAACTAAAGTTAAACCCACTGTAAAAAAAGCTACTTTTACTCCGGCAGTTAATAGCAGTATTTTAGCTAAAAAAAGCTATGTAAAATCAAAAATGAACAGTTCAACAACTGTTTTGGTTGATGCACGCAAAGCAGATGACTATGCAGAAGGTCATATCGGGAAAGCGGTTAGCATTCCCAAAGAAAAATTAATGAACGAAAATAAAACTTTTAAAGATAAAGCTACATTGGCTGCTTTATTCAAAAACGCAGGTGTAACACCAAACAAAGAGGTTATTGTTTATTGCAAAACAGGTGCGCGTGCAGGCACTATGTATTTTGTTTTAACACAAATATTAAAATATCCGAAAGTAAAAGTTTATGATGGCTCTTGGAATGAATGGAGTCAATCTTTATAAGTTTTAAACCTGAACATAAATCCCGTTTACAAGGGATAAAAAAGCACATATCTTAATGTTGATATGTTGCAAGGTTTATATTCTTCACCCCCTGTTTTCAATTTGAAGATAGGGGGTGTTGATTATAAAGGCTTATAACTCATCTAATTTTGCCACCCAAATTTCTTTTATTTTATTAAAAAATTCCATATTTTCAGGTTTTATAGGCTCAACAGGGGGAGCTTCCAACTTTAAAGGGTTTATATTAGTCCCGTTTTTCCAAACACGAAAATCTAAATGCGGACCGGTAGATAAACCGGTACTTCCTACATAACCGATAATATCACCTTGCTTTACAAATTTACCCGCTTTAATACCTTTTCCGTATTTTGAAAGATGCATATAGCCTGTTGTATATACACTATTGTGCTTGATTTTCACATAATTACCGGCTCCTCCGCTGTATTGGGCTTTTATTACCACACCATCGCCAATGGCATGAACCGGTGTACCGATTGGGGCTGAATAATCGACCCCGTGATGCGGTCGGCGGATTTTTAAAATAGGGTGCAAACGTGAGTTTGAAAAACCCGAAGCAATCCTTCTGTATTTTAAAGGTGCTTTTAAAAAGGCTTTTCGTAAACTTTTCCCGTCTGCATCAAAAAAACTTAAAACACTGTCTTGATAAAATGGAATTGCGTAAATATTTTGTCCGTTATGTGTAAATTTTGCAGCATAAATCTGCTTAATTCCTAAGGATGTACTGTCCACAAAATCTTCCCTGTAAAAAACTTTAAAAGCATCGCCTTTTTGAATACCGAAAAAATCAATCGTCCAAGCATAAATATCGGATAATTCAATTGCCAATAAAGGGTTTGTATTATTCTCAACCATAGTTAACCATAGCGAACTTTCAATAACACCTGTACTGCTTTTAACAGTAGTTTTTACAGCTTTGCGTTCTTTTTTAACACTTAAGCTGTCGGCAAACTTAAATACTATGTATTCTATTGGGCTTTGTTCATATATTAGATAATTAAGCGTTTGGCTACTATCCTTGCTTCTGAAAACCCGGTAAGAATTTCCGGCTCTGATTTTTCGTAAATCGAAAACATTTTTGGCTTTTTGGATAATATTATGGACTTCTTTTGAAGGAATATTTAAGTTCGACAGTAATACCGATAAGCTCATATTGGGTTTTATCCTGCTTTTTTCAATATTAAATGAATCAATGGGAATGCCGTATTCTTTAACAGGTAGCTTTATTTCCCGATTTTCAATAACTTCTGCTTCTTTGAGCTGCATTTTGCTCGGTCTGACCATTGCATCGGTAAATGATAACAGTAAAACAGAAATTAATACACTAAAAATCAAATCTTTTTTCATCCTTGCTTTTTTCAATAATATTTAGCAAAGATATTATTTTTTACTAAAAATCAAGTTTATAGTACAAAACATGTATAAGAATCACAGTTCAAATACTTTCTGATGTTTTATTCTGTATTTTTTTAGTATTTGGAACAAGTCATTTCTTTTATGGTCATCCGGTTATATCATGAAACAAGCCCCATAAACGGGGCAGGCTATGAGACCATTTAAAATAGATAAAAAGTAAACTCGTGAAAGAATTTTGCGGCAAAGGTACTGTTTGCCGGCTTGCTTTCAGATGTGTAGTTGTTTTGACTAAAATCGGCTTTATGGAATACTTAAAATAATCCCTCTAAAAAATCTTTTTTTATCTACCTGTTATTTTAACAGATAATTTTATCTTTGCTTTTGCGTTTTAATCAAATATTCGGATAAATAATGGAGGAGCAAGAACTAAAAGAACAAGAAAGTATTGAAAAACAAAGTTTTTGGAAACGTCTTAAAGCGACAATTAAATCAAAAGTGTTTTTAATTAACTTTGCTATTTCTATTGCCGTAGTGATTTTTATTTTTACGGCAACATTTTATTGGCTCGATTTAATTACACATCACGGCGAAAGTCTTTCGGTGCCTGATTTTACGGGAATGAGCATTGAGCAGGTAAAAAAAATAGCCGAAGATAAAAATTTAGAATTTAAAATAGTCGATTCGGTTTATGATGCACCCGGAAAAAAAGGAACGGTTATAGCGCAAACCCCACCACCTGATTTTAAGGTTAAAGAAGGACGCACTATTTTGCTAACCACCAAAACCTATGAACCTAAGCGTATTTTAATGCCTGATTTTACAGGAGTTTCGCTTATTCAGGCAAAAGCCGATATGGAAACCTACGGTTTAAAATTAGGGAAGCTTAAATATATACCCGATATTGCTACCAATAATGTATTGGAACAAATGTACAAAGGCAAACCTATTGCGCCGGGTACTTTAATTGAAGCCGGTTCAGCCATTGATTTGGTATTAGGGCTTGGGCAATCGGATAAAGCTACTTTAGTTCCTGATTTTATAGGATTAAACAGAGAAGAGGCAAAGCAAAAGTGTCTGGAAAATTCCTTAAGCTTGGGTATTTTAATCTATGATGAAAGCGTAATTACCGCTACCGATAGTTTAGAAGCTAAAGTTTGGAAACAAAGCCCGCAAAAAGATTCGCGTTTAACAATCGGCTCGCCGGTTGATTTATGGATGACTTTGGATATGAATAAAGTAGATGCTAATTTTTAAAAAATACAATTTGAATAAAAGATTTTTATACGGTTTTTTCCTTTTGTTTTTATATTCTTTGAATATAAATGCACAGGAAATTCTTATTCCTTTACAGGGAAATCCGGTATTAAAAGCCTATCAAAAAAAGCATAAGGAATTAAAAAATCTAAAAAGCTCCGATACGCTGGAATTGCCTTTTTTAGATGATTTTTCAACAAGCTATCTATATCCTGATGCAAGCCTTTGGGCAGATAATTTTGCTTTTGTGAACAATACTTATCCGGATTTACCGCCAAGTATCGGAGTGGCTACATTAGATGCCATTGATGAAAAAGGTGATTTTTATCCTTCATCGGGCTATGATATCTCATTTACTGCCGATTATTTAACATCAAAACCCATTAACTTAGATTATCCCGGCAACCAAAGTATTTATCTTAGTTTTTATTATCAACCGCAAGGTTTGGGCGATAGTCCCGAAGAAAAAGATTCGCTTTTTTTAGAATTTTATGATGTTCAGGATTCGGTTTGGAATAAGGTGTGGAGTAGAGCAGGCTCCTTAAATCAAGATTTTCAACAAGTAATCATACAAATAAACAGTAGTAAATATTTGAAAAAAGGCTTTCGTTTCCGATTCAGAAATCTGGCAAGTTTATCCTCTGCAAGCATTCCCAGTAAAGTGGGTAATGTAGATCATTGGCATATTGATTATGTTTACCTTGATAAAAACCGTAATGCCACTGATTTAGTCAGGCACGATATTGCTTTTGTCAGCCCAATGCATTCCTTTTTGTTAGATTATTCTGCCATGCCTTGGAAACATTTTTTAACAAACCCTTCTGCTTTGCTCAAAACAAATATCGAAGTGGTTTATCGAAACAATGATAATGTAAACCGTTTAATAGAACGTCTTGATTTTATTTTTAAAGACAACAGTGGAAATCAAGTTAATGACACATTGGTTGGTGGCTCTTCGGATATGACTCCCGGATTGCTGGTAAATTACCGCGCCCCTTTTAATTATCCGTTTACTACAAATTCTACCGATACAGCAAGTTTTACCATCACCGCAAAAATTAAAACCGATGATTTTGACCCCTTAATGAATAACGAAATACATTATCTGCAAAAGTTTTACAATTATTATGCCTATGATGACGGCAGCGCCGAAGTTGGTTACGGACTTATCGGTGAAGGTACAAAATATGCGAAACTGGCTTATCAATTTAATGCTTTAAAAAAAGATACTTTGCAGTCGGTTCAGATGTATTTTAACCGCAGCTATAACGATGCAAGTAAAAAATATTTTTATTTAACGGTTTGGAAAGATGACGGTACAGGACAACCCGGAGAAATACTATATCAAAAAGAAGGTGCTTTGCCGAAATATGACAATGAGCTTAACAAATTTCAAACTTATACCATAGATACAACACTTATTTTGCAAGGCAAATTTTATGTTGGTTGGATACAAACCACCGAAGATTTACTTAATATTGGTATGGATTTGAATACGGTATCGAATAATAAAATATTTTATAATATTACCGGCTCATGGATAAAATCAAAATATGAAGGTTCATTGATGATACGTCCGGTCTTTGGGAAATCCATAGTTACTGCCTTATTACCAAAGCCGCTGCTTTCCATGAATATTGATGCTAAAATTTATCCAAATCCGGTAAGTGATGTTTTAAATATTCAAATTAATTCAGAACTTCCTGCCGGACAATTCTACCTTTACATAATCAATACCCAAGGCAATATTTTATATCAAAATAAAATAAATAAACAATCAAGTATTGATTTTTCAGGCTATCAGTCAGGTATTTATTTTTTAAAGATTTTTGATGATACAGGAAAATTCAATAAAACTTTTAAAATCATAAAATAAGTAATTCTTTAAATTGTAATACATTTGTATCAATTTTGAAAGATATACTTTTTTTAGTATATTAGAGCTAATGAATTTTTTAAGGATGAATTACTCGGAATACATAAAAGAGTTAGGTAATAAATTAAAGTCTATAAAACCATATAAAGTTATTTTGTTTGGTTCCTATGCTTATGGTAAGCCAAATGAAGATAGCGATATAGATTTGATTGTGGTTACACACGATGATTTTATACCCAATACATTTAAAGAACACACTCAAATATATATGAAAGTAAATGCGGCAATAAAATCAATCAGAAGGAAAATCCCTATTGATTTAATTGTGCATACTTTGCCAATGCACAAAAAATTTATTGAACAAAATAGTTCATTTGCTCGAGAAGTTACAACTAAAGGAAAAATAATTTATGAAGCAAATAACAAAGCAATGGCTTGAATATGCTGAAACTGATTTGAAAAACTGTCAATTTATCATAAATGATGAATTTCTGACAAACCTTGTTGCTTTCCATTCTCAACAAACCGTAGAAAAATGTTTTAAAGCGATTATTGAAGAAAAAGATATAAAGCAAAAACGAATTCATAACCTTATTGTACTTTATGAAAATATAAAAGAATATATTGACTTTAATCTCGATGAATATTTTTTGGAGTTACTTGATAGAGTTTATACAATGTCAAGATATCCGGGAGAATCGGGTTTATTACCACAAGGAAAACCTGATATTGATGAAGCAAAAGAGATGTATGAATTTGCAAATCAGGTTTATATAAAAATATCAAAAATGCTTGAAAAGGGATAGTATGCAAGAAACAGAAGATAACAAATTATACGAACATTTTAAATACACAGCCGATCCCGGGCAATCGCCCCTACGAATTGACAAATGGCTGTTCAACAAAATAGAAAATATTTCGCGCCACCGTATTCAAGAAACTGCCAAAAACGGCAATATTCTGGTAAACGGGAAAGCCGTGAAAGCAAACTATAAAGTTAAGCCCGGCGATGAAATAAGCATAGTTTTTGAATATCCGCCCAGAGAAATTGAGATTATACCGGAAAATATTCCTATAGATATTGTGTATGAGGATGATGAACTTTTAGTTGTAAATAAACCTGCCGGTATGGTTGTACATCCCAGTTACGGACACTATTCTGGTACATTGCTCAATGCTTTGGCATACCATTTAAAAGGCAACGAACTTTTTGAAAGCGATGATGAACGCCCCGGGTTGATTCACCGGATTGATAAAAATACTTCGGGTATTTTACTAATTGCCAAAACCGAAGAGGCTAAAATGAAACTCTCCAAACAGTTTTTTGACCGTACTACTGACCGAAAATATATTGCTCTGGTTTGGGGTAATTTTGATGAAGACGAAGGAACCATAACAGGGCATATTGGACGATGCCTCAAAAACCGTAAAATAATGAGCGTTTTCCCCGAAGGTGATTACGGGAAACATGCTGTTACCCATTATAAAGTGATTGAACGCTACGGATATGTTACGCAAATTGAGTGTAAACTGGAAACCGGACGTACCCACCAAATCAGGGCACATATGAAATATATCGGGCACCCGCTTTTTAACGATGAAGAATACGGAGGAGATAAAATTTTAAAAGGGACTACTTTTACCAAGTATAAACAATTTGTACAAAACTGTTTTAATTTATTGCCGCGCCAAGCATTGCACGCCAAGTCCTTAGGATTTACCCATCCAAAAACAGGCAAAGCCATGTTTTTTGATTCGGAATTGCCCGAAGATATGGCAGCAGCAATCGAAAAATGGCAAAATTATGTTAAAAACAGAGAATTGGAAGAACAATAAAATTTTTGAATGCCAAAATAATTAACAATACTACAACAAAAATATATTTTAGAATTAGACTTTAAATTGTTTCTGTTAAATTTGCTCTAATACCAATAAATATAAAAAAAGAATGAAAAAAAACATTGCCGTAATCGGAGGAGGAAACTCCTCGGAGTATTTTATTTCCTTGCAAAGTGCCGAAACTATTGCTAAAGCAATAGATAAAGAAAAATACAATGTTTATACCATACAAATAAAAGGAAACGAATGGGAACTTACCAGCGAGCGTTTTTGCGGTATTCCAATCAATAAAAACGATTTCAGTTTCAACGATAACGGACAAAAAATAAAATTCGATTGTGCCTATATTGCCATACACGGCACTCCCGGAGAAGACGGAAAACTGCAATCCTATTTCGATATGATTGGTTTGCCCTATACTTCGTGCAATGTATTGTGTAGTGCTTTAACTTTTAACAAATATTTCTGCAATACCTATTTAAAGCAAAGAGGCATCAGGGCTGCCAATTCAATTTTATTGCGAAAAGGAGAAAAAATCAACACAAAAAAAATTGTAGAAATAACCGGCTTACCCTGTTTTGTGAAGCCTAACGAGGGTGGTTCCAGTTTTGGTATTTCAAAAGTAAAAAAACAGGAAGAGCTTATTCCTGCGATTGAAAAAGCATTCGGAGAATCATCGCAAGTAATTATTGAGCAATTTGTTAAGGGTAGGGAAATAACTTCGGGCTTGGTGAAAATTGAAGGTAAAGAATATATTTTTCCTTTAACGGAAATTGTTAGTGCCAATGAATTTTTTGATTACGAAGCAAAATACGATGCCAAAGAAACCCAAGAAATTACGCCGGCACCTATTGATGAAAAATTAGCCGAAAAGTGTAAAAAATTATCTTCAAAAATTTATGATTATTTAAACTGTAGCGGAATTGTACGAATTGATTACATATTATACAATGGAGAGTTTAATTTTTTAGAAATAAATACGGTACCGGGTATGAGTCCGGCAAGTATTGTTCCTAAACAAGTACATGAATACGGACTGAATTTAACAAATTTACTTAGCGAAATAATAGAAGCTGCTATAAGCAGCAGCTCCTAAAAAATACTATTTTGAACTAAAAAGAGTAGGCGTAAAATTAAACATCAACCAAAACCATTGAGGTGTTTGGCTAGTTCCCGGTTCAATGCCTTTAATTATTTCCATTGTTTCGCTTGGAAATGCCAAATGGTAACCGGCTCTGATACTGATATCTTTTGCAAACTTATAGTTGTAAATTACATCTAACTCTGAGCCTAAGCTTTTTTTATAAAAAGTTCCCGGATCATCAGGGTTTACTACATTTTGAGCGGATTGGAATGTATGAAAAGTAGTTTTTAAGCTGTTTTTTTCATTAAAATTAAAATTTAAACGTAGAAAAGGATTAACAAGCCCCCCATATTTGGTGCTGGCAGGTGTAACAATATAATTTAAGTTACCATAATATCCAAAACGGGTTCCGTAAAGGATATCAAATGCCTGAAATTCATCAGTCAGACTTTTATTCGGATTCTGACCGGACATATAATCAATTCCTGCACCAAAATAAATTTTACCAATGTTATACCCTAAGTCTGCACTAAAAAAATATGCTTTTACATCAACACCTTCAACATTTTTTCCCGTTTGATAATAAAATTCACCCCTTGCAAATGTTTTTTTATTGTCAAATTTGAGATAAGTACCTAAACTTGTTTTAAAATATATGGTGGTCGCTGAACCTTCGGCTTGAAATCCTGAAAAAATTGAGGACATTGAAGCCATAAAATCTTTATTGAATTTTTTCTTCAAATAAACATAATTTAAAGACTTCATTTTTCGATGATTATACTCTGCTGCAAATAAATTCATTAAAGAATTATTGTAGGACATAGCAATATCCAAATTAAAATTATTTTTATGAAATTGAATTAAAGCAGCATCATATGATAAGCTAAGGTTACTCCAATTCCTATAGGCAACTAATCTACCTCCATCTAACTGTATCGCTTGTCGTCCTATTTTTAAACTCCAAAAATTATTAAAATTTAATTTAGCCCAAGCTTCTTTAAGGTCTATACTTGCAGTATCTCCAAAAATTCCTGTACTTGTATAAAGGTTTTCATCACCCCAGATACGCGAATCTTGTATCGTGATGTTCATTTCCAACTGTTTTGTTTTGTAGGCAAAGCCAAGTCGTGTACGCTGTTCTACCAGAAAATGAGCAATGTTTTCTTCGGTAGGAAGCGTTTTATACCCGTGTAAAATATTTGCTCTGGTTCTCAATTCTGCATTAACATTAAATTCCGGTTTTTCTTCTTTTTGAGATTCATTTTGTGCAAAAGTGTTTTGTAATGAAAATACAATTGAGAATAAAAATAAAAAAGGTAGTTTTTTCATAATAATTTAGAATATTTAGTTTAGTAATTTTTTGGGCTAAAATAGTTTAATAAAGGAATATGCTTAGAATAATAAGTGTGTTTTTATAACACATGTCGATATGTTTTAAAATACAATTCGCAAATATATAAAATAAAATATATTTTTACAGAAAAATTATGAGCATGCATCAACTGAATATTACTACGCCGGCACTGATGTTTTCGGCAGTATCACTCATTTTATTAGCCTACACCAATCGTTTTTTGGCTTATGCACAAATTGTACGTAATCTTTATGCTGATTTTCAGAAGAATAAAGATGTACTCTTAATTAATCAGATTAAAAATTTGCGAAAACGACTGTATTTAATCCGAGCCATGCAAATTTTCGGTGTGGCAAGTTTATTTTTAAGTATGGCTTCAATGTTGTTCCTATATTTTGATTTGAATATATTAGGAGGAATTGCTTTTGCCTTAGGCTTAATTTTAATGATACTATCCTTGTCGGTATCACTTTGGGAAATTCAAATATCGATTAAGGCTTTGGATTTGCATTTAAAAAATATGGAAGATTAACCCTCCAAATTTTTCATGAGCCAAACATCGCATCCCCCATGACCGGTATTCCCTAAAGGGGTTTCTAAGTTCTTAAAGTCAAATTTTTTATACAGATAAATTGCTGCGGTCATATTAGGAAATGTTTCTAAATAGCATTTTTCATAGCCTGCATTTTTTGCAAATTGTATGCATTTACTTACCAGTGCTTTACCAATACCCAAACCGCGTGTTTCTCCTAAAATATATAATTTCTGTAATTCGCAAATACTTTTATCTTCACCTGCCAATTGTTTAATACCTGAACCGCCAACTACTTTTCCATCTATTTCTACAATATAATAAATCGCACCTTTTGCTTGATATGCTTCAAACATATGATCGGTATCATAATCATAGAATGCAGTTCCCGGTCGGTTTCCGCCAAACTCTGTTAATACGGTACGGATAACTTTTGCCAATGGTTTATTGTCTTCGGGTTTTATCTTTCTTATCAAGTATTTTTTCATCTCATAACTATTATTGTTTGCCTATCATTTTTAGGATTTTATCAAACAGATTTTTTTATTGATTTTAAACTCCTTAATTTTATATTTAATTTAACAATTTTAATCAAAATCAATTTATTATGAAAAAAATTTCAAATGTTTTAATTATTTTAATGTTGGCTATTCTTGTATTTCAAATAAATACAAACGCTCAGGAGTTTAAAAAATACTACCAAAAATCAGGTAAACTGGTTCAGAAACTCACAGGCAATGCTACCGGTGAACAAACCCTTATTTGGGACGATTACGGAGCAAAAGAGTTGACAATCTCAAAAATGAATATGATGGGAATGTCTATTGAACAATATGCATTATATGTTAACAATAACTTTTATACTTGGGGAAATCAAGAGCCTAATGTAAAGCATTTTAGCGATGATGCAGTAGAAGAGTTAGCGAAAAGAAAATATACTGCCGATGATTATGCAAATTTAAGTAAAGAAATGATGAAACAAAGTAAATTTGTTGAAAAGGACTCTGAAACTGTATTGGGAAAAAATTGTATTGTATGGGAAAATCCGGATGGAATCAAAATTTGGGGATGGAAAAACTTAACTTTACAAATGACAATGAATGCTATGGGAATGAGTTTAAAATATGAACCGGTATCGCTTGAATTGGATATTGATGTTCCTGCAGGGACATTTGATTTGCCTAAAGATAAAACAGTAGAAGAAAAAATTGATCAGAGTAAAGAAAATAATAGTACTAAAATGATTGAAATAATGGATAATATGTCGAAAACAGGAACTAATAATTAACGTTATGAAAACTATAAAACTACTATTTTTATTTAGTCTGGTGGGCGTCTTTTTATCGGGATGCTATATGACAAAAAAATCTACCGAATATTACGGTATTGAAACCGGCTCGACCAACAAAATTGTTTACGTATTGGATATTTCAGGGAGTATGGAAGGAAAAGCAGAGAAAGATTTACAAGGAAATATTGTTTCAAGCGCTGCTTCAAAAACCGGAAATTTTGTAGGAAACAAAATTGGCGGACAAGTTGGAAATCTTGTTAAAAAGCAAACGAACAATCAATTAACAAAGCTTGGAAAAGCGAAAAAAGAGCTTATGCCGGCTATTCGCGGATTAAGCGAAGACAAATGGTTTACCATTATTGTTTTTGAAAACAGGGTAAAAAAATGGCGTAAAAATTTGGTGCAAGCAACAAGTGCTAATAAAAATTTGGCAATCGCTTATTTGGAAAATTTACATTCGGGAGGCGGAACCAATTTATCGGATGCAGTTGAAGAAGCTTTTCAGCTTGCAGGTGCCGGTGCTACCGATGCTAATGCAGAATTAGGTGTTGAAACCATATTCTTACTTTCAGACGGTTCACCCACTGCAGGTAAAATTACCGCTAAAAATCAAATTCTTGAAAAAATCAGCGAATGGAACAGTGCTAAACGTGTGAAAATTCATACCATAGGCTTAGGTGAAGATTGCGATAAAGATTTTATGAAAAAAATTGCCGAACAAAATTCAGGGCAATTTATCGATAAGTAAAAATGATATTTTTTTGAAAAAGTCATTGTAGGTTTGTGCTTGCAATGACTTTTTTTATGAACACAACTATCAGCTGATTAATAATTTTCTGACACTGATTTTCACTGATTAGTTTGATTCTTTTGCCGTAGGTGAATGATATTTGTATGCTAAGTGATAAAATATTAAGAATTTACAACAAATTTAAATACCATGTTAGCTACCGGATATAAAATACAACAATTTCCATTCATCAACAAAAATCATTCATTAGTCAAAGAAAAGCATTCATTCATGTAAAAAAAAAAAAAAAAATTTAAAATTTTT
>JALSLF010000392.1 GCA_026988445.1 Bacteroidales bacterium | reverse complement strand
AAAATTTTTCTTGAATTGCTACTCCTTTTTTTTGCGTTTCTTGCTTTTGCAAATTACTATCTACCAGACCTATTTTTTTTTCTTTAAAATATTTTATCAACTCATAAATTGTTTCGGCGGTAAAAATTACATCGGCATCTGTAAATAAAATAAAGTCCGCTTTTGCTTTTTTTATCAACTTATTGATTATTTTTATTTTACCCTGCCGTTCGTTAAAAAAAACAGTCTGTATGTTATCGTGTTTGGTACTGAAATTTTTTAATATTTCATTGGTTCTATCATTTGATGCATCAGAGCCGATTATTATTTCATATAAATGTGCAGGATAGTTGCTGTTTAATATACTTTGTATTTTTTCGGCAAGTATTTTTTCTTCGTTATGTACTGCCATTAAAATAGATACGAAAGGTAAATTATTTTTATCAAAAGTGTTAAAACGGGCTTTTTTGTTTTTTGATTTCAAATACAAAAATAGTGGATAGCTTGTATATGGATGAATAATAGCTATAAGCGAAACCCAAAATATTATTTTTGCTAACAAAATAAGCATTTACAGTATGAATTTTTCAAAATTTTCAAAATGAATCAGCTCAAACGAGTTTGGCTTATAACTTGCAAAACTATCCGGTAGGCGTACATTTTTTTTCTTAAATTTTATTTCAAAAGCTTTTATTTGTCTGTTTTTGATTTTTACTAAATCAAGCTCGGCTTTATCTTTTGTGCGCCAAAAATAAAATTCTTCATTATTAAAACTATTTTTACTGTTTTTTATTAGTTCGGCAACAATAAAATTTTCCCAAATATGTCCTTTGTCGTGCCGGTTGTTAATAAAAGAAAAATCGCGGATAATGGCATTTCGTATTCCAATATCCCAAAAGTATATTTTTTTACTTTTTTTTAATTCGGTACGTAAATTTCGCGAAAATGAATTTAAGCGAAAAATAATAAAGCTTTTTTCCAGCAAATCAATGTATTTTTCTACGGTAAGCGCATCAATATCAAGCTCGTTCGCCAATTCGTTATAGGATACCATTTCACCGATTTGATATGCCAGCAGTTTTAATAAACGTATTAATTTATCGGATTTTTTTATATTCGCCCACATTAAAATATCTTTTAATAGATAACTGTTTGCCAATTCTAAAAGAATATTTTCGGCGTTTTTCTTATTCAAATATACTTCGGGATACATTCCGTAAGAAAGTAAAAAGTTCAAATTCTTTTTTGCCTCAAAAGCATTTGTAGCATTTACAATTTCGCGATAACTTAAAGGAAATAAATTTATTTCCCATTTTCTGCCGGCAAGTGATTCGCCGGTTTTATTTAACAAATCGAAACTTGAAGAGCCTGTTGCAATTATCTGTATATCCGGAAAATTATCAGTTAGTATTTTAATTACAAGTCCTATATCTTTAATGTTTTGCGCTTCGTCAATAACCACAATTTTATGATTTTTTACTATTGATTGCAGGTATTCTACCGAGTCTGGTTTCCATATTTCCCGGTCTTGCAAAAAATCGGCATTAAAATAAATTGATTTGGATTTAGATTTCATTATTTTTTTTGAAATCGTAGTTTTACCTGTTTGGCGAGCTCCTATAATTAAGAATGCTCTTTTTCCAAACAGGTTTTTGTTCATAAACCCTTCAATTTCACGCTTAAAATACATTGCTCTTTTTGTTACAAAGGTAATAATTTTTGAATATAATAAAAAAT
>JALSLF010000391.1 GCA_026988445.1 Bacteroidales bacterium | reverse complement strand
AATACAGCATCAATTTATCGGATGGTGTTGAACATTCGGCTGATTTTGAAGGATGGACTTTTGAATTTTCAAAGGACGGTACTTATAATCAAACAATTATATACGGAGAAAGCCAAACAATTATTACCGGTAACTGGGAATTTATCGGCGACAATCAAATTCGTTTAAATTTTAATATTGCAGGTGAAGAGCAAATTGATTTTTATACAATATTGCGCCTAAGTAAAAAAGAATTGTGGCTAAAAGATGAGAAAGAAGAAATTCATTATTATTCGGAATAATTATTATTCTACATTTTCACCTCTCTTTATATGATAAGCTATCTTTGAAAACAAAAAATTAATCATCCAATAATATTTTATATATCTTTGTAAATAAATCCGCTAAAATGATAAATTAAGGATGGAAGATCTAAAATTATCAAAACAAGAACAAAAACAATACAGTCGTCATATAATCCTTGAAGGCATTGGACTTGAAGGACAATTAAAATTAAAGAAAGCCAAGGTTTTAGTTGCCGGCGCAGGAGGATTAGGCTCGCCGGTTCTGCAATATTTGGTTGCTGCCGGTGTAGGAACTATTGGTATTTCAGATAATGACATTGTGGATATTAGCAATATTGCACGTCAAGTAATGTTTGCAAAATCTGAAATCGGTATGCAAAAAGCCATTATTGCTGCTAAGCGGCTTGAAAAACTAAATCCCAATGTAAAAGTAAATATTCATAATATTTTTTTAAAAGACGAAAGAGTTTTAAAAATTATAGATGAATACGATATTGTTGTGGATGCTACCGATAATATTCAGGCACGCTACTTGTTAAACGATGCTTGTATTATTAAAAACAAAGTATTGGTTCATGCCTCCTTATATAAATATCAAGGAATGGTATCGGTTTTTAATTACCAAAACGGACCAAGTTACCGGTGTTTATTTCCTTTTCCTCCACGTTCCGAAAAGTTGTTAGAATCTGCAAATTCGGGAATAGTAGGTGCTTTAGTTGGGATAGTAGGTGCCATTCAAGCATCGGAGGTAATTAAAGTAATTACCGGAATTGGTAAAGTTTTATCCGGTAAAGTACTTGTTTACGACCTTTTAGAACATTCCGTTCAAAAATTCCGGCTTGAACGTGATGAAAACAATTTTGAAATAGATGAATTAATTGATTACGAAGAATATTGCAAACCCAGTATATGAATTACGACAAATTGATAAGCCCCGAACAATTACAGTTAATGATTGAAGCAAAAGAAGAACCTATCATTATTGATATAAGAGAGCAAATCTCATTTTTTAAACCTATTGAAGGTGCAGAACACATTCCTGCTTCACAAATTAATGCTTATATAAGCAAGTTAAACAAAAACAAAACAATTGTGCTTTATTGTTGGCACGGAGTAGATAGTTTTTTTATTATGAACATGCTTCGTATAGATCATGGCTTTGAACACGTTTACAGCCTTAAAGGAGGAATAGAGGCTTGGTATAAGTTTAAGGAATAAAATAGTCGCACACTTTAGCATTAATCTATTACCTTAAATCCGCAACTATCTTCTACTACAAAGCCAAACTGTACGTCATTATTGGGAATGCTCGTTTTTCGATACTCACCATCCGCCAGCTGGCGGATGTCTGCGTGTCTCAAAACTGCGCGACACCAATACTAACGCACATTTTGGCTTTTCGCTACGAACATAGCTGAGGATTTAAGGTATTAC
>JALSLF010000390.1 GCA_026988445.1 Bacteroidales bacterium | reverse complement strand
GCCCCGACTTTTAAGTCGGGGGATAATTGAGTAGCGTATTAACAGGGCTTTAGCCCAATTGAATTTTTGCCAAACAAAAAATTTAACAAACAATCAATGAAAATCAAAGAAATAATTGATGCGCTTGAAGAATTTGCACCATTGTCATTGCAAGAGACTTATGATAATGCAGGGCTAATTACCGGTAGTCCCGACGATGAATTCAAAGCGGCAATTCTTGCCATCGACACTACCGAGGATGTGGTGGATGAAGCTGTTAAAAAAGGTGCAAATTTAATTATCAGTCATCACCCGATTATATTTTCAGGACTAAAAAAACTAAACGGGAAAAATTATATTGAACGTACAATCATTAAAGCTATAAAAAATGATATTGCTATTTATGCAGCACATACAAATATGGATAATGTTTATTCCGGTGTGAATGCACAAATTTGTAAAAAATTAGCTTTAAAAAATTGCAAAATTCTATCGGCTCAAAAAGCTGTGTTAAAGAAGTTGGTTACATTTGTTCCGGTAGAGCATGCCGATACGGTACGCAAAGCAGTTTTTGAAGCCGGCGCCGGGCATATTGGCAACTACGACTCATGTTCGTATAACCTTAGCGGCAAAGGTTCTTTTCGGGCGCTTGAAGGCTCAAACCCTTTTGTTGGTAAACAAGGAGAAATTCATTTTGAAGATGAAATTCGCTTCGAAACTATTTTTCCTAAATATAAACAATCCCAAATTATTAAAGCCTTGCTTAATAGCCACCCTTACGAAGAGGTAGCTTACGATATTTATCCTTTGGATAATACTTATGAGAAGACGGGTGCCGGAATGATTGGCGAATTGGAAAAAGCACTTCCCGAAAAAGATTTTTTTGATATTATTAAAAAGGTATTCAATATTTCATGTATCCGGCATACTGAATTATTAAACAAAGACATTAAGCGCGTAGCCATTTGTGGTGGTAGTGGTAGTTTTTTATTGTCGGATGCAATAAAGCAGTCGGCAGATATTTTTATAAGCGGTGATTTTAAATATCATCAATTTTTTGATGCTGAAAAAAGAATAATTATAGCGGATATTGGTCATTATGAGAGTGAACAATACACAAAAGAGCTTTTTTATGATATACTTACAAAAAAATTCCCTACTTTTGCATTTTATTTTTCAGAAATAAATACAAATCCGGTAAAATATTATTAACAATATGGCAAGTAAGACTGAAATAACGGTAGAAGAAAAATTAAAGGCACTTTACGAGCTGCAACAAGTTGATTCTGAGATTGATAAAATCAGAATACTACGTGGTGAGCTCCCTTTGGAAGTACAAGATCTGGAAGATGAAATTGAAGGTCTGCAAACAAGAATCAATAATTTTGATCAAGAAATAAAGGATCTTCAAGGAATGATTCAGGAAAAGAAAAATGCAATTAAAGAGTCAGAAGCTTTAATTAAAAAGTACGAAGACCAGCAGATGAAGGTTCGTAACAGCCGGGAGTTTGATTCTATTTCAAAAGAAATTGAATACCAGCAGTTAGAAATTCAATTAAGTGAAAAAAGAATTAAGGAATATACCCAGCAACTTTCGGATAAGAAATTGATAATTGAGGACTCCAAAGCCATTCTTGAAGATAAAAAAAGTGACTTAAACCTTAAAAAAGGCGAATTGGACGAGATTATTAATGATACTAAAAAAGACGAAGAAAAGTATCTAAAAAAATCCGAGAAAAT
>JALSLF010000389.1 GCA_026988445.1 Bacteroidales bacterium | reverse complement strand
GCTTTTACTTTTAAAGCTTTTATTCCGGCTTTTTTTGCTGCCAGAATGTCTCTGTCTGAATCTCCAATCATTATTGAGCTTTCTTTGTCGATTTTGTATTTAGCTACAGCCTTTTCTATCAGTAAAGATTCCGGTTTTCGGCAAATACATTTTTCAATATCCGAATGATGAGGGCAATAGTAGCTTTCTGTAATTTGGATATTTGATTTATCAAACAAATCTAGCATATACTTATCTAAATTTTCTAAATCTTTTTTAGTATATATCCCTTTTGATATTCCGCCCTGATTGGATATTATAATTAATGAATATCCGTTTTTAACCATTCGTTGCAAACTTTCCAATACTCCGGGGTTTAGCTCAAAATCATTTTTTTTAAATACATAGTAATGATTTGCATTAGAATTGATAACACCGTCTCTGTCTAAAAAAACAACTTTCATCATTAATAAATTATCGGTGATTAAAAGAGCATAGTGAAAAAATAACCGATTAAAGCCGGTTTTAGAAGAACGGGGAACATAAAGCCGAATACTGCTCCGTAAAAGTGCGCATCGTGGTTTATATTATCTTTATTTTGGCGGCTCATATATTGTGAATATACTAAATAGGCAATACCAAAAAGAAATGCCGGAATGGGAATCGGTATAAACATAATGAAAATACTCATGTGTGGATCGAATAAGATACCTGCAAATAAAACTGCAGAAACTGCTCCTGATGCTCCTACTGAATTATACCAGTGGTTGTTTTTATTTTTTAAAATAGTAGGTATTGACGAAACAATAATTCCTAAAATATATAATAAAACAAACAATAACTTACCCGCCGGAAAAATCATGATAAAATATTGTTCTACTAATTTGCCGAAAAAGTATAAAGTAAGCATATTAAAGATTAGATGCCCCCAATCGGCATGGAGCAATGCATGCGTAAAAATTCTAATGTACTCTTTACGTTGTACTACCATATATGGGTTTAATTTGAATTTATCGAAAAGTTGACGATTGTTAAACGCATAAATTGATACGGATGATGTTAAGATAATAATGAAAAATGTAATACTCATTGTACAATTTTTAAAATTTATTTAGAAAAAGACAAAATTATGAAAAAAATATGCCCTAAAATATCATTTGGTAAATTAAATGCGGAAATTAGTCAAAAATATGAATGTATTAGCTATGTCATATAATTTAGCTATTCGTTTTCGGAAGCCAACAATTTATTATAAATTTCGAGCGATACCCATGCGTCGGTGGCTGCATATTTTAATTGTGCTTTGCTAAGTTGTTGCGACTCCCAATTTGACAGTCTTTTAGCTTTTGAAATACGAAATCCTAAAACAAGTGCAGCAAGTTTTTGAAGACTAAAATTTTGGAAACCTAATTTTTTTACAAAAGTTTGTAAATCAACAAAGGCATCGGCTTCAAATTTCCGTAACTTTTGCAACGCAATAATATCATCTCTTATGGCTACTCCAATTTTTGTAATCGATTTGTTTGCCAATAAATTTGCAATATCAGGATGTAAACCGTTACCATTTAAACGAAATAAGAATGCTGTATCGGAACTTGAAAGTTGTAGTAATGAAACTTTATTGGTTCTGCCTTTTTTAAAGGATGGTTTTGTTTCGGTATCAAAGCCAATTTTATCAAACTCACTTAAAAAACTAACGGCTTTAATAATATCATTCTCTTTTTCTACTACATGAATTTTA
>JALSLF010000388.1 GCA_026988445.1 Bacteroidales bacterium | reverse complement strand
GAAACCAAAAGGCTGCTGATGTAATATCCGTGTGCACCGCCAAGAATCAGATTATGAGAACCAAATATAAATGAAAGCGTAACAGAAGTCCAAAGTGTTCCAATGATTGAATATTTTATTGTTTTTCCTAAAGGAATTGTTCGGAAATTGAAAAAATAAAGACCCAAAACGGTTAAAACGGCAATAAGTGAGTAGGAGGCTATTCCAAACCATTTGAAAATAAATAAATGTGCTATGGCAGCTCCCATTTTACCGGCAAAATTGTTTGCAATGATGTCGGGGTTTGACAAATAGTCTTTTGCATCAAGTAAACTTTGGTCGCTTTCCCAGCTTATCAGGAAGGAAGTGAATGCTAAAAACATCATAAAAGCAAAAAATAACGATAGACTTGCCAATAACAGCCTTGTGCGTCCATCATTATAAGTTGTTTTTGCTTTATGGACAAAAGACTCTGTTTGCTTTTTCTTCGGACTTGCTTTTCTTTTCCTTGTTGTTGCCTTTTTTGATGTATTTGTTTTTTTTACTGCCATGAATAACCGCTCAATTTAAGTTTTATTCAATATTTTGCTTAATTTATTGACAAAAGTAATAAAAACTTGCAAAAATGTTAAATTTATTTAGATAGATTGTGATTATAATGTAATAATTTGTGTATGAGGCGATTTATTAGATACTTGTTTAAACTTCAAATCGTCTTTCGAGACATTTGAACGTTTATGGTTTAGTGATTGAATGATTGAATGACTGGATGATTGAATCGTGTCAGTTTTCGGTAGGTATGCTATTATATTGGTCAAAAATATCTTCCATTTCTTTTTTGCTAATCAGTTTGAAGCCTTCGGGAGCTTTAAAAAGATTGGTATCTATCTTTTTCTTTTTTACTTCTTCTGCTTTAAAGTTCATGTTAATATCTAACATATTTACCGTAAACTCCATTAATACACCCTTTATTTTTTTGTACGGATTATTACAATTGGGGTCTTTTATGCCTAATTCATCAGTATAGTATATTTCAAGAGTGTCTTTATTATCAGGAAAAACGGCATAGGCATGTTTGCATTTATAACCTGCAATTGTTTTTTCTTTATTGGTATGAATTATTTGCAAATTTTTATCTACCTGATAGCCAAAAGGTGAAGCAGAAGTATCGGCAAGATACATGTATTTTTTATCCAGTACCTGAAAAAGTGTAATGTTTTGTCCATTAGCATGATTTGTAATGTAAACCAGTTTAAATAAGAATCCTTCAACAACACTATAGGTTGAATTGTTTTTAAAAACCGTAACCATTTTATGAGGAAGAAGCGCAATCAAAGGCTTTTGACGAACATTATCAAGATAGGTAATTTTGTATTCAATTTTCCCTTGTTTTATTTTTTTTCCGGATACTTCTGAATTACACGACAATAGAATTAATTGTACAACAAGTATTCCTGCCAAAATATTAAAATATTTTAAATTGATATTGTTGTACATTCTAATTTAAAAATTATCAGTTTATGAACGGCTAAAATAAATATTTTCTGTGTATTTTAACCTAAATTGAGCAATTATCTATTTCAATAAGCGCCAATCTGTTGATTTAAAAAGATTTACAAAAAAAGACTCAAATACCAAAGGGTATTCTTACTTTTTTGCTAAACTTTTTAATCTCAATGTCTTGGCATTTCTTTTTGTACCTAATCGCTCAATTTAGGTTTAAGCTATTGTTTTCATTTTTTACAA
>JALSLF010000387.1 GCA_026988445.1 Bacteroidales bacterium | reverse complement strand
CCTTCCAAAAGGCTAATTACGGTTTCAACCTCCCAACGTGCAATTGAATCATAATCTTTACGCATGGTTTGTTCATAAGCAAAAATTGAACTGTTTCCTGATTGTCCGGTGAATAAAACAAAAAGAAAACCTACACCCAAGCCTATGATCAACGCGGGAATTAAAGACAGCAATATTATTTTATGTGTAATTTTATTCATAAACAGACATTCAGAAAATGCTTTATTTCAAATATACTGCAAAAAAAATACAAATTTCAGAATTAACATTAAGAATATGGAAAAGAATTTACATTTAGCTCGTAATTGTTCAATGTTTTTTTCATATTTGTATTACAAAAGAATATATTTACCAAATTAATTCTTAAAAATATATGCTGTTAAATGAAATAGACTGGATCATCATAATTTTATTCTTTATTCTTTCTCTGGTAATCGGTTTATATGTTGCCAAACAATCCGGTAAAAGTGCTGCTGATTTTTTCTTGTCGGGAAGAACCATGCCTTGGTGGTTGCTCGGAATATCTATGGTGGCAACTACTTTTTCTTGCGATACTCCAAATTTGGTTACTGATATTGTTCGTCAAAACGGAGTTGCCGGAAACTGGGTATGGTGGGCATTTTTGCTTACCGGAATGCTTACGGTTTTTGTATATGCGAAGCTTTGGCGACGTTCAAAAGTAATGACCGACCTTGAATTTTACGAATTACGTTATAGTGGGAAAATAGCTGCTTTTTTACGTGGTTTTCGCGCCATTTATTTGGGTGCTTTCTTTAATATAATGGTGATTGCTTTGGTTTCTTTGGCATTAATAAAAATCGGAGCGGTTATGATGCAGTGGTCGCCTGCGCAAACAATGATTGTTGCTGCTGTTATTACGGTTACTTATAGTGCCTTTGGCGGTTTACGCGGAATTATACTTACGGATTTTTTTCAGTTTATTATTTCTATGATTGGTGCTATTGGCGCTGCGGTAATACTTATAAATATGCCTGAAATTGGAGGTTTGGAAAAGATGATACAACACCCTGCCGTAGTTCCTAAATTAAATATGTTTCCTGATGTAAATAATTACGATGCTTTAATCGGTTTATTAGTTTTGCCTTTATTGATACAATGGTGGAGTGTTTGGTATCCGGGCTCCGAGCCGGGAGGAGGCGGATACATTGCTCAACGAATGCTTTCGGCAAAGAATGAAAAAGATGCGGTAAAAGCCAGTTTACTTTTTAATATCACGCATTATGCTTTACGCCCTTGGCCATGGATTTTGGTAGCCTTAGCTTCTTTGATTATTTTTCCTGATTTGGAAAGTATTCGTCAACAGTTTCCCAATGTGGACGTTCATATTATTAAAAATGATTTTGCCTATCCTGCAATGTTAAGTTTTCTTCCTAACGGATTTCTCGGATTGGTAGTAGCTGCCTTAATAGCTGCCTATATGAGCACAGTATCTACTCAATTAAATTGGGGCTCATCGTATATTGTTAATGATTTTTATAATCGCTTTATTAATAAAGATGCAAGCCAAAAACAATTAGTACTAATTGGCAGGCTTTCTACTGTGGGCTTAATGATTTTAGCGGGTATTTTAGCTTTGCTTTTACAAAATGCTTTGCAGGCTTTTGAAATTCTTTTACAAATAGGAGCAGGAACGGGTTTGATTTTTATTTTACGATGGTTTTGGTGGCGAATTAATGCACTAACAGAAATTACGGCAATGGTGGTTTCTTTTCTCGTAGCCTTGTATTTTGCGTTTATACATCCCCTTACTGGTTTAGCTGAATTATCATCGGCAATGAAACTAATCTTCGGAGTTGGGTTTACTAGTTTGATATGGATTTTGGTAGCTCTTTTTAGTAAACCTACCGATGAAGAAAAACTTATTTCGTTTTATAAAGCGATAAAACCCGGAGGACCCGGTTGGAAACATATTGCCGGAAAAATTAATCTTGAAAACGATTCCGAAAATGATTATTGGGATGTTCCTATGGCTATTCTCGCTATGATTATTGGTAGTTTGGGTGTTTATAGTGTATTATTTGCAAGCGGCTATTGGATTTATCAAAATTTCAGCTTAGCAATAGTTTTTTCATTATTATCTGTATTGTTTTTCTATATATTGAGTAGGATATGGACTAAATTAAAGATGGATTAAGTATTAGGAATAGATTATAGCTTGCTTAAAAGTTACCGGTTTGGTAATTTTTATTATCTTTGTATAAATATTTGTCGTGAGAGTTATTGCAAAAAGTACATTACGCGGATTTTGGGAAAACCACAAAGATTGTGAACAACAGCTTAAATCGTGGTATTATGAAGCTGACAAAGCAAACTGGATTAATCCGAATGAAATAAAAAAAGATTATCCGAGTGCAAGTATTTTAGAAGACAATCGAGTAGTCTTTAATATTAAAGGTAATCAGTACAGATTGATTGTTAAAGTAAATTATGAATATAAAATAGTATGGATTAGATTTATCGGTACGCATGCCGAATATGATAAGATTGATGCAAAAAAAGTTTAATTTAATAAATTATGGATATTCGACCAATTAAAAACAATAAAGATTATGAAAAGGCTCTAAAAAGGTTAGAAAAGATATTTGATGCAAAGCAAGGAACAGTGGAAGGTGATGAATTAGAGATACTTTCAATATTAATAGAAAAGTATGAGAATGAACATTTCCCAATTGATTTACCTGACCCTATTGATGCAATCAAATTTAGAATGGAGCAATTGGATATGAAACAGAGTGATTTAACAGAAATAATCGGATTTAAAAGTCGAGTTAGTGAAATTCTTAACAGAAAAAGAAAATTAACTTTAGAAATGATTAGACGTTTAAATGAATATTTGAATATTCCTACAAATATCTTAATTAAAAAATATTAATTATTAATCAATTTTGAAAATTTAAAATTATTTATGCAACCAACTTTACTAATATTAGCTGCAGGAATGGGTAGCCGCTACGGAGGTTTAAAACAATTAGATGGAATTGGCCCTAACGGAGAAACCATTATGGATTATTCAATATACGACGCAAAGCGTGCCGGTTTCGGTAAAGTAGTTTTTGTTATCCGAAAATCATTAGAAAAAGATTTTCAAGAAAAGATTTTTTCAAAATACAAAGGCTTTATTGATATCGATTATGTTTTTCAAGAATTAGATAATTTGCCCGAAGGTTGTTCGGTGCCTGAGGGTCGTGAAAAACCTTGGGGTACAGCTCATGCAGTAATGGTTGCCGAAGAAAAAATAAAAGAACCTTTTGCCGTTATTAATGCCGATGATTTTTACGGTGCAGATTCATTTACGGTTATGGCTTCCTTTTTACAAGCACTCGACCCCGAAAATAATTATACTTATTGCCTACTGGCATATAAATTAAAAAATACTTTATCCGAACATGGCTCGGTTTCAAGAGGGATTTGCGAATTGGATAAAAATAAATTTTTGGAGAAAGTGGTGGAACATACCAAAATATATAAAGAAAACGGAAAAATATTAAGTGATTTCAATGGCGAAATTGTTGAGCTTCGCGAAGATGCTCCTACATCAATGAACTTGATGGGCTTTACCCCTTCGGCTTTTGAGTATTTAAAACAATACTTTAGAGTTTTTTTTGATAAAAATCATGAAAACCTGAAAGCAGAATTTTATTTGCCTGCATTTTTAACCGATGTAATTAAAAGCGGACAAGGAAAAGTGAAGGTTTTGCCAAGTAATGAGCGGTGGTTTGGAGTTACTTATCAGGATGATAGACCTATTGTTGTAGCGAGTATTAAAGAAAAAGTAGCCAATGGCGAATATCCTGAAAAGTTGTTTTAAATTTTGAAAAAGAATAAAATACCTTATATTGTTCATCAATTTTTGCCAAAATCAGATATTATTTTGACAAAGGAACTGGAAGGCGGAATTATTAATCAAACTTTTTTGATTAGGATTAAAGCCAATCCTTGTAAACAATTTATTTTACAACAGATTAATCATTCCGTTTTTCCTGATGTTCCGGCTTTAATGTCAAATTTAAAAATCATAACGGAACATTTGCATAAAGCGTCTGCTCAAAATAAACAAAGTTCGTTTTTGCAAACATTTCTGTATTATCAAACTATTGAGGGAGCCTACTATTATCAGCATTCGGATGATACTTATTGGCGCTTATCAGACTTTATTGCTCATGAAGATATTGTTAACCCTAAAAACTTAAAACTTGCAAATGAGGCAGGAAAGTTATTTGCTTATTTTATTGGGCAACTAACAGATGTAGATTTAAAAAAGATTAATGAAATAATTCCCGGATTTCACGACAGTGAAAAATATTTTAAACTTTTCATTAAGGCAGTTAAAAAAGATAAAACGGAACGGCTTAACTCGACAAAAGAAATTTATGAAGAATTTATAAAATTCAAATATTTAATAGAAGACTTTATTGAAATTAAAAAAAATAAAAATATTCCGGTACGTTTAGTCCATAACGATACAAAAATAGACAATATTCTATTCGATAGTGAAGGACATGCTGTTTCTGTAATTGATTTGGATACTTGTATGCCCGGTTATTTAATGAGTGATTTTGGAGATGCCATTCGAAGTTTATCCAATACGTGTAGAGAAGATGAAAAGGATGTGAATAAGGTTTCTTTTGATTTTAAATTATACGAAAGTTTTGCAAAAGGTTTTTTAAAAAACGTAGAATCTTTTATTTTGCCACAGGAAAAAGAAAATCTTGCTTTTTTTGCCTTGTTAATCACCTATGAACAAGCATTACGTTTTTATACCGATTATTTAAGCGGTGATATTTACTACCATATTGACTACCCCGAACATAATCTGCAAAGAACCCGGGTACAATTAAAACTTTTAAATGAGATGAACTCCCATTTTAAGGCTATGGAAAAGCTGATTAAGGAGTTTTAATTCTATAATTTAGATATTTTACCATTTTTTTATCTGAAAATTTGAAAAAAATATTTGCATATAAAAAATAATGTATATTTTTGCAATGTAAATGTATAAATATGCGTTATGTCAGAAAAATTAAAACGACAAGCAACCTTAAAAGAAGTAATAGAACTAAACCGTATAGGAAAACAGGAAGATTTACTTAATATTCTAAAACAGAGAGGTTTTAATATTACACAAGCTACACTTTCGCGTGATTTGAAAGAGCTGAAAATCGGAAAAATACCGGATTTTGACCATGGTTACGTTTATGCTTTACCTAATGCAAATATTCGTAAGCGAATAAAATCGGCTGATGAGTTTTCAAATTTAGGTTTTCGCTCAATTGAGGTTTCGGGAAATATAGCAGTGATTAAAACAAAATCAGGATATGCAAACAGCTTTGCGACCATTATTGATGAGCTTTATTTATCTGAAATTATTGGTACCCTTGCGGGAAACGATACGATACTATTGATTATAAAAGAGGGGTATACTTTTAATGAATTAAAACGTGCATTACTGTTGAATATACCTGAATTGAAAGAGTTTATTAAATAATTCACACCAAACGCGACAACTAAATATGAAAAATATGATAAAACTTATCCTTGAAGACGGAACCGAGTTTCAAGGATATTCTTTTGGTGCCAAAAAATCCATTGCCGGAGAAGTGGTTTTTAATACGGCAATGACCGGTTACCCGGAAAGTTTAACCGACCCCTCCTACAAAGGTCAGATTCTTGTAGCTACTTATCCCCTTATTGGAAATTATGGTGTTCCGGGAAAAGGTGAAAAAGATAATATGCTAGAGCATTATGAATCAGATGAAATCCAAATACAAGCATTTGTAATATCTGATTATACGGAAAACTTTAGTCATTGGAATGCCGAAAAAAGCCTTCATGATTGGATGCTTGAAAATGAAGTACCCGGTATTTACGGTATTGATACACGTGCTTTAACTAAAATATTACGTGAAAAAGGCACTATGTTGGGTAAAATCATTTTTGATAATCAAGATGTAGATTTTTATAATCCCAATGAAGAAAATTTGGTAGCACAGGTTAGTATTAAAAAGAAACAAGTTTACGGAAACGGCAAATATCGTATTTTATTGATTGATTGCGGTGTGAAAAATAACATTATTCGTAATTTATTAAAAAGAGATACAAGGGTAATACGTGTTCCTTGGGATTATGATATTTCAAAAGAAGACTACGACGGTCTTTTTATCTCAAACGGTCCCGGCGACCCTGTAAAATGTCAAATCACGGTAGATAATTTAAAACTTGCTTATGATAAAGATGAGCCGATTTTTGGTATTTGCTTGGGAAATCAACTTATGGCATTGGCAAGCGGTGCGCAAACCTACAAATTAAAATACGGACATCGAAGTCATAACCAACCGGTAATTCATGTTGAAACAAAGCGTGCGTACATAAGTTCGCAAAATCACGGTTATGCTGTGGATAATAATAGCCTGAAAGGCGAATGGCAGCCTTTGTTTATCAACCTTAACGATGATACAAATGAAGGTTTCATACACAAAAGCAAACCGTTTTTTTCAACACAATTTCATCCCGAAGCTTCGAGCGGACCAACCGATACAGAGTTTCTTTTTGACGAGTTTATCGATAAAGTAAAGGAGTGTAAAAATAAATAAAATGCAAGTTTTGACAGAGCAAGAATTTGAAATTATAGATGCAGGCGAAAAACATTTGCCTATGGCAAAGCAGGTTGTTAAAATGATTGAAGAAGCATCAAAAGTTCCCGGAACCGGTATTGCAATACGCACCGAAGAATATATCAGTGAAAAAATCAGACAAGGGAAAGCAGTTATAGCTGTGCACAAAATTGATAATGATATGGCTGGTTTTTGTTATATCGAAACTTGGGAAAATAAAAAATATGTTGCCAATTCCGGTCTTGTAGTAGCCGAAAAATACCGTAAGTTTGGTTTGGCAAGTAAGATAAAAGAACGTGCTTTTGAGTTATCGCGAAAAAAATACCCAAACTCAAAAATTTTTGGTTTAACAACCAGTTTGGCAGTTATGAAAATTAATACAGCCTTGGGTTATGTTCCGGTTACATTTTCAGAAATTACCCAAGATGATGAATTTTGGCATGGTTGTGAAACCTGTAATTATTACGATATTTTAGTACGCACAAAACGCGATAAATGTTTATGTACAGGAATGCTTTTTGACCCGAAAGCAAAGAATAAATAGTTGAGGTTTATACAACTGTTGGCAGACTGTTAAAAAGTTTATTGTAGCTGGTTTTTAGTTTCCGGTAGATGAAAGTTTGAACATTTGTGCAGGCAAAACTTAGTGTTCTAAGTGTGCTTAGTGGTTTAAAAAAATATCGAAGATGTTTTAAATATCTGTGTTCACGTGTCCGACCACTGGCGGATTTGCGTAAATCTGTGGTTAAAAACTTTTGCTAAAAGCAAACAAAGAATTCTAAGTTGTTTTTAATGGTTAAAAATTAAAACATCGAAGATATTTAAAAAATAGAATTGTTAAAACTTGTCTTGCATTTGCGGATAAAAAAGAAAAAATATGAAAGAAAAATTAGTTTTGGCATACAGCGGCGGTTTAGATACCTCGTATATTGTGAAAAAGTTCAGTGAAGAAGGAAAATTTGAAATTCATACGGTTTTGGTAAATACAGGTGGTTTTTCCGAAGAAGAATTAAAACAAGTATCTGAAAAAGCCTTGCGTTTGGGAGCAAAATCGCATAAAAATATTGATATTACCAACACTTATTATCGCGATTGTATTCGTTATATGGTATATGGCAATATTTTGAAAAACAATGCCTATCCCTTATCGGTAAGTTCCGAGCGTACATTTCAAGCTATAGAAATTGCAAAATATGCAAAAAAAATCGAAGCAAAATACATTGCACACGGAAGTACCGGAGCAGGAAACGATCAAGTACGTTTTGATTTAACTTTTCGTTTAATTATACCCGAAGCAAAAATTATTACGCCCGTGCGCGATGAAACTTTATCACGCGAAAGCGAAATCAAATATTTGAAAGAAAAAGGAGTAGATGAAGATTGGAAAAAATCGGAATACTCGATAAACAAAGGTATCTGGGGTACCAGCATTGGCGGTAAAGAAACTCTGGTATCTGATAAAACACTGCCTGAACAAGCCTATTTGAATCAATTACGCGAAAGTGAGCCTTATAAATTAAATTTAACTTTCAAGCAAGGAGCCTTAGTTTCAGTTAATAATAAAAATTATAAAAACACGGTAGATGCCATTAAGTATCTTAATGAAATTGGCGGTAGGTATGCAATTGGTCGAGGAATGCACGTTGGGGATACGGTAATTGGTTCAAAAGGCAGGGTGGGCTTTGAAGCACCGGCGGCGGTTTTAATTATTGAAGCGCATCGTATGTTGGAAAAGCATGTATTAAGTAAATGGCAAATGTATTGGAAAGACCAACTGGCAAATTGGTATGGAATGCTTTTGCATGAAGCACAATATTTTGAGCCGGTAATGCGAAATATTGAAAAATTCTTGGAAGACAGTCAAAAGAGAGTAAGCGGTGAAGTGTTCATGATTTTGCATCCCTATCGTTTTGAGGTAGAAGGAATAAAATCGAAATACGATTTGGCAAGTGCTAAATTTGGTAGTTACGGAGAAGAAAACACCCTGTGGAGTGGTGAAGATGTAAAAGGATTTACCAAAATATTGGCAAACTCTATGTTTATGTATAAAGCATTAGATGATTAAATTGTTACAACTTGTCAGACTTTTGCCGTAGGCAAAACTTAGTGTTCTAAGTGCTCTTAGTGGTTAAAAATAAAACATCGCAGATGTTTTAAATATCTGTGTCCACGTATCCGACCACTGGCGGATTTGTGTAAATCTGTGCTTAAAATCATTGTCAAAGGCAAACAAAGCGTTCTTAGTGGTTTAAAATAAAATTTAACAGTTTATTAGACGTGTAAAAAAAATTAAATGAATAATTATTACGAGAAAGCCATATCATTATTAAAAGATTTGATAGCGATACCTTCCATTAGTAGAAATGAAGAGAAAACGGCGGATTTAATATCCGCTTTTTTACAATCGGAAGGAGTATCTGTTTCCCGTAAATTTAATAATGTTTGGGCAACTCATTTTACAAATCCTGAAAATCCGCTTGTTTTGTTAAATTCTCATCACGATACGGTCAAACCCGTTTCTTCTTGGACATTAAATCCTTTTGAGCCTCTTGAAAAAAATGGGAAACTTTACGGTTTGGGAAGTAATGATGCGGGGGCAAGTTTAGTATCTTTATTAATGAGTTTTTTATATCTTTCAAAACAAAAGAATAATAAATACAATTTTATTTTTTTGGCAAGTGCCGAAGAAGAAATATCCGGAAAAAAGGGCATAGCATCTGTATTAGACGATTTGGGAAAAATAGATTTTGCCATAGTGGGTGAACCTACCGGTATGCAAGCAGCTGTTGCCGAAAAAGGTTTAATGGTGTTAGATTGTATGGCACATGGTAAAGCAGGGCATGCAGCCCGTAACGAAGGCATTAATGCCATTTCGATAGCGATTAATGATATTAAAAAAATAGAAGAATATCATTTTGACAAAGTTTCGGATTTTTTAGGAGAAGTTAAAACAACTGTAACGCAAATAAATGCGGGTACACAGCATAATGTAATACCCGAAATTTGTGATTTTGTTATAGATGTGCGCACCAACGAACACTATAGCAACAAAGAAGTATTTGAAATAATTGATAAGATCTTAAAATCTGAAGTAAAAGCACGTTCCTTTCGATTAAATTCTTCATCAATTGATGAAAATCATGAAATTGTTCGGCGTATTAAGAAATTAGGTATAAAAACCTTTGGTTCGCCTACATTATCCGACCAAGCTTTAATGAATTTTCCTTCATTAAAAATTGGCCCCGGACAATCAGGGCGTTCACATACTGCCGATGAATATATCTATCTTGATGAAATGAAACATGGAATAGATATTTATATTGAATTGTTAAATTGTTAAATGGTTAAAACTTGTCCGACTACCGGCAGATTGTTAAATTGTTAAAATTTGTATGACTTAAAGCAAATTGATTAATGATAATTACAACATCTGTGTTCATCTGCTTATATCTGTGGCTGAAAAATTTGCCGAATGCAAACAAAGTGTTTCAAGTGCTTAAAATAAAGCATCGTAGATGTTTAGATTAAAATTTTAAAAAAAATATAAAAATGAAACTTTGGGATAAAGGAACAGAAGTGAACAAAAAGATTGAGCTTTTTACCGTAGGTAAAGACAGAGAATTGGATATGTATCTTGCCGAACAAGATATAATTGGTTCAATGGCTCATTGTATAATGCTTCAAAGTATAGGTTTGCTCACCGAAAAAGAACTAAGCGATATACTAAACGAATTAAGAAATATTTATCAACAAAATCACGAAGGAAAATTGCAAATAGAAGAAGGTATTGAAGATATTCATTCCCAAATAGAGTTATTACTTACGGAAAAATTAGGGGATACCGGTAAAAAAATCCACAACGGACGTTCGCGTAACGATCAAGTCCTTCTTGATTTAAAACTGTTTATTCGTGCAAAAATCCAAGAGTTAGTACAAAATACCGAAAGCCTATTTCAAAATTTTATTGCACAAAGCGAAAAATACAAAAATGTTTTAATGCCCGGATACACGCACCTTCAAGTAGCCATGCCATCATCTTTTGGTTTATGGTTTGGTGCTTATGCCGAAAGCCTTACCGATGATATGCAACAGTTATTGGCAGCTTATAAAATTGTTAATCAAAATCCTTTAGGCTCGGCAGCAGGTTATGGCTCATCTTTTCCGCTTAATCGGCAAATGACAACCGACTTATTGGGCTTTGAACAAATGAACTACAATGTGGTTTATGCACAAATGGGCAGGGGAAAAACAGAGCGGGTAACCGCTTTTGCATTATCCTCATTTGCGGCAACAATAGCCAAATTTAGTATGGATTTTAATTTGTTTATGAGCCAAAATTTTGGTTTTGTTAGCTTACCCGATGAATTAACTACCGGTTCAAGCATAATGCCCCACAAAAAGAATCCCGATGTATTTGAGCTTTTACGGGCAAAATGCAACAAAATACAGGCATTACCTAACGAAATAATGCTTATTACCAATAATTTACCGATCGGTTATTTTCGTGATTTGCAAATAATTAAAGAAAATTTCATTCCGGTTTTTGACGAAATGAATACCTGCATAGAGATTTTAAATTTTATGTTGGGAAATATAAAAGTAAACAAAGATATTTTAGACGATAAGAAATACGAATATTTGTTTAGTGTAGAAGAAGTAAACAAACTGGTAATTGGTGGAATGCCTTTTAGAGATGCCTATAAAAAAGTAGGTTTAGATATAGCCGCAGGAAATTTTAATCCCGGTAAAACGGTAAATCATACACACGAAGGCAGTATAGGAAACCTTTGCAACGATAAAATAGCGGATAAAATGAATAAGATAATCAAGCAATTTGAATTTGAAAAAGTAGAAAAAGCAATAAATAAGCTGTTAGGTGATTAAACGTTGTTAGATTTTAAGCGGTTTGTTAGAGATTTTGAGCTGTCCGGTCGCTGGTTTCTGGTTACTGGACTCTGGTAGCTTAAACAAAATCTATCTGTGTTCATTTGAGTATATCTGTGGTTAAAACATTTTGCCGAAGGCAACTTTAGTGTTTTTAGCATACTTAGCGGTGATTAAATATATGGTTAAATAGATAAAATTGTTTGATTTTTGGCTGATTGTTAGAAATTATGAGAAATAGGTTTCCGGTAACTGTATCCATATACAAAATATATCTGTGTTCATCTGTTTTACCTGGCCGACTACTGGCGGATCTGTGGTTGAAAACTTTTGCCGAGGGCAAACACAAAGTTCTTTTTTCAGTGCATAAAAAACATCGCAGATGTTTTAAACATCTGCGTTCATCTGTGTTCATCTGTGGACAAAAAGTTTTTGCCGCAGGCAAACAAAGTGTTTTAAGTGCTTAAAATAAAGCATCGCAGATGCTTTAAATATCTGTGTTCACGTGTCCGACCACTGGCGGATTTGAGTATATCTGTGGCTAAAAATTTTTGCCGAAGGCAAACTAAATGTTCTAAGTGCTTTAAGTAATAACATCGAAGGTGTTTTTAAACAAAAAATAATCTCTGTTCAAATCTGTAAATATCTGAAAATAAAAACATTATCAAATTAATTAAGATGGATAAAAAAATTACAAAAGTATTAATTCTTGGTTCCGGAGCCTTAAAAATCGGCGAAGCCGGTGAGTTTGATTATTCAGGCTCACAAGCATTAAAAGCGCTCAAAGAAGAAGGTATTAAAACCGTACTGATTAACCCGAACATTGCTACGGTACAAACATCCGAAGGTGTTGCCGATGAA
>JALSLF010000386.1 GCA_026988445.1 Bacteroidales bacterium | reverse complement strand
GAAATCAGGCAAAAATTTATCAACTAAATTGATAAAATCCAATTATATTTTGATGAACAGTAATGCTAAAAAAGAGTAGGAAGCGTTTTTTTTAATAACTTTACCTTATTGTTTTTAAAATAAAATCAGTATAAAAATGGGAAAAAAATATGCTTACCTTCTGATTGGGCTTTTGATACCCGTAAATATCCTATTTGCCCAAGCTCCCGCATGGATAAAATATCAAAAAAGAGTGCTTAAATATCCTGAAAGTATTTACTTAACAGGTTTCAGCTCAGAAACCAATTATTACGGTGATGATGAGAACGAGTTAATTGCCCGCTGCGAAGAAAATGCTAAAAAAGAACTTACAGAAGCCGTAAAAGTTTCGATAAAAAGCATTACCGTAAGCGGAACAAATAATGTGAATACCGGTTTAAGCCAAGAAACTTATGAATACATTAAACAATCAAGTGTATCGGTTTCCGGTTTAGATATTGCCGGACTTATCATGCAACATTATTACGATAAAAAGAAAAAAACCGCTTATGCTTTTTGCTATGTGAAACGTTCCGACCTGATTACCCATTATAAACAAAAAGTAAATACAGGCTTAAAAGATTTGGAAGCTAAAAAGCAGTTTGCTGATGACTTGTTAAAAGCCGATTTACAACAAAAAGCCTTAAAAGCCTATTTTGAATGTTTACCCATTTTGCGCGAAATTGAAGAAGCACAAGCTATTTTGGCTGCAATGGGAAAAAGAGATGAAGTTTCCTTAAAAAAAGACAAAACCATACAGCTAAAATCAGAAATTGATCACGGAATTAATCAACTAAACAGTGTTGCAAAAAATTCAATATCCGACCTTGCATTTTTTATTGCCAACGGATTAAATATGCAAGTAAAAGATTTAAAGGGCAAAGTAAAGTTAAGCAGTTTTACTTACGAAGATACCCGGATGGGCAGTCCGTTTGCAAAAAGATTACATAAAGAACTGGAACAAAAACTGGTATCGGAAACCGCTTTGGAAATTCATAACATACAATATGCCAATCAATACAAAAAACAATCATTGCTTGATTATATTATTACCGGAACTTATTGGGAAGACAGCGACTATTTGAAAATTATCGTGGTGCTACGCGATTTTAAAACAGGAAAAGCTATTGCAAGTGTGGAGAGCAAACTGTCAAAAGCTTTTTGTGAGAAAAATAAATTAGCATATTTGCCGGCAAATTTTATTGAAGTAAATACAAATAGAAAAAATTTCTTGGAAAACGAAGTAATTGGCGGTGATTTAAGTTTAGAAGTTTGGACTAATAAAGGTGCCAATGATTTATTATTTACCGAAGGCGATACTTTACGTCTATTTTTACGTGTAAACAAACCCTGTTACATCCGTTTTGTTTATTATTTGGCAGATGGTTCAAAAGTACTTTTGCTGGATAATTATTACATAGGTATTGACAAAGTCAATAAAGTTTATGAATTACCGGAAAAATTTGTATGTGCCGAACCTTTTGGTGCTGAACTATTATTGGTAAATGCGCAAACCAAAAAATTTGACCCCCTAAATACCAAAAAGCAATACGGATATGAATTTATTTTAGATGATGTACCGGTGATTTTAGCAAATACACGAGGATTTAAAAAAATTGAAAAAGGAGAAGTAATGCGAGCCGAAAACAGTATCGTTATTACTACTATGGGCAAATTTTCGGATGAATTACGTGAGTTTAGTGATTTTTAAGAATTTTAAAT
>JALSLF010000385.1 GCA_026988445.1 Bacteroidales bacterium | reverse complement strand
TTTATTCAAAATATTGAAGCAGCTATTAATACAAAACTGGAGTTTTTAAACCAAGAAGCTGAATATTTGCAACTATCGGCACAATTAAGGTATTTATCAGGTAAATAAAATATTCAATTAAGGTATTAATTAATTGAAAAAAAATCAATTCATCGAAATAATAAAAATATACATTTATGAAACATCCTTCAGCCGCTTGGCAGATACGGGAATATGATTACTTAAATTGATAAATAAGCATAAACCCATATTGTGGATGTTCCATAAGACCATTAAAATAATATAAACTTATGAAATCAATAAAAAATATAGTATTAATGATAATTAGCTTGTTTGCAGCAATTATCTTTTCGTCTTGCAATTCAAAAAAAGAATCGGCAAACGAGGAAGAACATGATGATCATGGACAGGAAGGAGTAGTTGTTTTGAACGAACAACAACAGAAAGCACTAAATTTAAAGTTAGGACAGTTTCAAATGCGAAATCTTACCACCATTGTAAAAACAAATGGTCAATTAGCAGTTCCTCCTGCCAGTAGTGCTGATATTACTGCAATTATTGGCGGAAATGTTAAGCGAATCAATGTTTTTCACGGGGATTATGTTAGAAAGGGACAATTACTTGCCGTTTTAGAACATCCCGATTATATTTCACTTCAAGAAGATTTTGCAGAAGTAGCCAGTAATCTTGAATTTCTAAAAAAAGAATACGAGCGACAAAAGGAGTTATTTGAAAATAATGTGGGGGCAGGAAAAGATTATCAACAGGCTAAGTCCAGATACAATACTGCAAAAGCCAGATATGCCGGTTTGAAATCACGTTTGCTGCTGCTGCACTTGTCTCCTGAAAAAGTTCAAAACGGACAAATCTCTAATACAGTCAGCATAGTTTCACCCATAAGTGGTTTTGTTAATGAGATTAACATAAAAGTAGGTACCTATGTAGATGCCAAGGATAAACTTTTTGAAATTACCGACAATAGTGCTATTCATGCCGATTTTTTAATTTATGAAAAAGATGTGCATTTGGTAAAACCGGGTCAAAAAGTCCATTTTAATGTTTCAAACCGCCCTAATGAAGAGTTAACGGCAAATGTTTTTGCCATAGGTAAAGAGTTTGATGCAAATAATCGTGCCATTCATATTCATGCAAAAATTAACGAAAAAGTATCAGGTTTGGTACCGGGGATGTATATTTCGGGTCATTTACATACCGATGAACGATATACTAAAACTTTACCAAACGATGCAATTGTTACTGAAGGGACAAAATCTTTTATTTTTGTTTTAGTAGATAAAAAGGAGGATGAGCATGCGCATGATGAACAAATGGAAGAATCGGATCATGGAGAAGAAACGCACGCACATGATGAAAAAAACGAACTATCAAAAGCTTTTAAAATGGTTGAAGTGATTACAGGTCAGAAAGACGATGGTTATACCGAAGTGCATCTCGTTGATAGTTTACCGGACAATGTGCAAATTGTATTAAATGCTGCTTATTATTTATTGGCAGATATGAAAAAAGAAGAAACAGAGCATGAACATTAAAATAATAAACTTATGAAAGAAATAAAAGCTTTTGTAAGACCCAATAAAGTAAATGTTATTGTTGAGCAACTTAAGAAACAGGGATTTGAAAACATAAGTATTTCTATGGCTGAAGGAACCGGAAAATTTCAGGCAGAAAATGCTTTTGTTTCTCAAAAATTCTCTATTACGAACAGCGAAATTGCGAAATTGG
>JALSLF010000384.1 GCA_026988445.1 Bacteroidales bacterium | reverse complement strand
ATATTATTCGTTTAAATCCGGATTATTCACCGGCATATTATTATTTATCAATCATTTATCAGGAGCAGGAACATTTTCATTTAGCAGAACAACAATTACAACAAGCTTTACTAAAATCACCTCATAACGAGGAGATAATAAATATGTTAGGTTTAGTTTACCTTAAAGAAAATAAAACAGCTGAAGCAGAAAAACTTTTTAAAGAATTATTGAATACCGACTCATTATTGCCACAAAACTATTTTTTTATGGCAAAAACCTACTCGGAAAAAGGAGAAAACGAAAAAGCTATTGAATTTTACGATAAAGCAATAAATCAAGCTAACGGCTATTATCCAAAAGCATACCTGAATAAAGGTTTAATATATAAACGAATTGGAGAAACAGACAAGGCTATATCTGCTTATCAAAATGCAATAGAGCAAAAGAAAAACTATCCGGAAGCTATGTATAATGTTGCTCTACTCTACCAATCAAAAAATAATTTGGAACAAGCAAAAAACAACTATCGTCAAGCCATTCAACTTAAACCGGATTATGTAAAAGCTTGGTTTAACTTGGCAAGCTTATACGATAAATCAGACAATCCGGACTCGGCAATATACTGCTATAAAAAAGCCATTTTAATTAAACCCGATTACACCAAGGCATTACTAAATCTGGCAATTATTTTACGTAAAAACAAAAAGTATGACGAGGCTATTTTAACTTATAAAACTCTTTTACAATATCGTCCGGATTATTATGCCGGCTGGTATAATTTAGGAATTGCATATGAAAAAAGTGCCGATACTTTGGCTGCAATAGAGGCTTATCAAAAATCCTTGCAATTAGTACCGGATAATATCAGGGTAATGAAAAGGATAGCAGAACTGTATCAAAAACAAAAAAATTATGATTTAGCAATTGAAATATTAAACAATGCTATAAATATTGACCAAAAAGATTATAAATTACTACAACAAGCTGCCGAAATTAACCTCACGATAAAAAACTTTGATGAAGCAGCTTACCTGTTAAATAATGCCATTAAACTTGAACCGGATAAAACCAAACCATACAAAGAGTTAATTTCTCTTTACGATAAACAAAAAAAATGGGAAATGACAGCTGTAACAGGAAGCAAATTATTCAATATCAAGCCGGATAAAGAACTTGCATATGAAAATGCCCGTAATTTTCATAAAGCAAAACGATTTAATAAAGCCGAAGAGTGGTATCTGAAATCAATTGAACTGGGACGTAATAAATCATGGACTTACTATTGGCTGGGAAAACTATATATTGATACCCGTAAATATGATTTGGCAATAAGTTATTTATCTAAAGCCCTACAAAAAGACAATAATCATAAATTTGCTCACCTAAGATTAGCAAAAACCTATGAAGTATTAAATAAACCCGATATGGCAAAAAAACATTATCAAGAAGTTTTACGTATTGAACCAAATAATCAAAATGCACTTAAAGCAATTCAAAACCTTAAAAATTAATTTTAATATTTAAAAAATTTAGACCAATGGAAATGAAAAAGATTAAATTAACAATTTTATTACTACTGTTATCATTTGGAAGTTTCGGACAAGTTAAGTTCAAGTCAGAAGTTTATTCGCATTTTGGTATTGATAATAATATTTTTAGGGCTCCGGAAAATTTACAAAAAAATGACGGTAGTTTTTATAACCCGGACTCATTAATACTTTCTGATAATTTTTTTGATTTAGGTTATGATTTAACCTTGAGATATAAAAAAGGGAGAAAGCACAAATTTAAATTCTCCCATGATTTATGGACCAGAAATTACTTAGACAGTTCAAAACTCAACCAACACTCAATTGATTTTGATTTTCAATATGATTACAAAATAAATAAAGATTTTGATATGGGGGCTGATTACAATATCAGTAAAAACAAAAAAATCGGGACAACTGTATTAGGCAGTGAACTAACCCTGCCACTCACATATTGGAGAAATAGCATGGGGGCATATTTTGCTACCGATATAATTGACCATAACGAAACTGAAGTAAGCTTTGATTTTTTCAATAAAAATTATGAAAAAAGTTTTGATGGTCGTTCCTTAGATCATAAACAATTCTCTATAAACTTTACAAGTGCTCAAGACTTGTATTTTGCAAAACATGATTTTAAAGCATGGATAGACCTGAGTTGGGCAAACAGAACCTATGAAACAATGCCTGCTTTAGACTCTTTAGGTAGATCTGATACTACAGATACCCGCCATTGGCATTATTTTACAACCCAACTAAATTTTAAAGTATATGATATTGGTATTTTTTCGGCAAAAGTTTATTACCGGTATAAAACAAGAAAAGACCTTTTTCAAGATTACTTTTCGTACACATCTTCAATGTTCGGCACAAAACTTTACTTTGAAAACAAAAAATTTGAGCTTATCTTAAATCCTCAATATACGGTGCGTAATTATAAAGTAAAACTTGCACCAACACAAGCACAACAGGAACCTCTATTAGTTTATAAATATTTTGACTTTAGTGCAGAACTTAACTATGAAATAAGTAAAGGAGTTTATCTTCAACTTATTTACGAAGTAAAAAACAGAGATACAAACACCGAAGATTTGAGCCGATATACACGTCGTCCTTATCATTCAAACAGGATATTAGGCGGCATAATGATTAATCCCGGGAAATTATTCAAAAAAGAAAAAATTGATTTTGGGATTGAATAAAAACAAAACTCTATGAATAACCAAACGATAACAACAAAACATGACAAAACGAGTCATAATCGCATTGTTTATATTAATGCGTTCATAATTGGTGGGTTAATCATGGCTTTAGAAATGGTAGGCAGCCGGTTTTTAACTCCGTTTTTCGGAAATTCTGTTTTTACTTGGGCATCTATCATTTCTATGGTTTTACTTGCTTTGGCAATTGGATATTTTGCAGGAGGTAATTTGGCAGAAAAAAAGCCACAAGTTATCAGTATTGCTTATATTATACTTGTGGCAGCTTTTTTTACATTAATTATTCCATTGTATTTTGAAGATTTATTCAAATTTATCTATAAACATATTCCGGATATTCGCTTAGGCGGGTTTCTTGGTGCGCTGAGTATTCTTTTTCTACCTCTTTTGTTAATGGGTACCTATTCACCCTATTCCGTAAAACTTGGAATGAAATATTCCAATTCGCCGGGCAAAGTTTCGGGTACAATTTATGCAATTTCTACAATCGGAAGTATTGTAGGTACTCTTGGGGTAACATTTTTTCTTATCCCTAATATTGGTTCAAATGCCATTGCCGAAAGTTTATCATTTATTGCTTTTTTAAGTGCTTGCTCATTAATTTTCCTACAATTTAAAAGCAAAGATAAAAGTATTATTAAAAAAACACCCTTAATTCTATCTCTATCGGCATATCTAATACTTTTTACAATTGTTGTATTTTCATCTGAATTAAAAAACCTATTGGGAATTGAGCAAAAAAAGAGTAAATACATTATTGAAGAAGTAGAATCTAATTATAACCACATCATCATCAAACAAAAAGGCGAATACATATCCATGTCTTTTTCGCGGTATAAATCAAAATTTACCGAGTCAAAAATTAATATTTTTAACGATGATGAATTACCGGTAAGCTATACGCAAACCATGCCTGTAAGTCTTGCCTATGTAGAAAATCCGAAAACTTTATTAATGATAGGTTTAGGCGGAGGTATGATTACAAAATATATTCATAAATATATGCCACAAATAAACATTACCGGTGTTGAATTAGATGAAAAAGTATTGGCAATGGCTAAAAAGTACTTTAAACTTAAAGAAGACAGTACGTACAGAATTATTATAGAAGACGGACGATTATTTTTAAATAATACGCAAAGTATTTATGATGTGATTATGATTGATGCTTATAAAGGCGGATATATTCCTTTTCATTTATGCACCCGCGAGTTTTACTCATTGGTTAAAAGTCATCTTTCTCAAAATGGAGTGCTTGCCCTTAATCTGCATCGAGGGTCAAAACTATACCCGCGAATTATCAAAACTTTGAAAGACGTTTTTGAAAGTGTAGATTTATATAAATCCAAATCAAGCAGTAATATTGTTGCAATTGCTTATTTACAGGAAACCAAAAGTCCTGATATGTTAACAAAAAATGCTCAGATTTTACAAAACAAATACAAATTTTATTATGATTTAAACGAATTTCTTGTACTTAAAACCCAAGCCCCATCATTAAAAAAGCAAAAAGTTCTTACCGACGATTTTGCTCCAATCAATTACCTTAATGCTATTGAAATGCACAACCAAAGAACAGTTAACTAATACCTTGAATCCGTAACTATCTTTGGCTTTGCAGTAGAAGATAGTTGCGGATTTATGGAAATACCTAAATTGAGCAATTATCTGCCTTAATAAGTATATAATCGCTCAATTCGATATAAAAAGCTGTTTTCCGAAAAAAGCCGGAAATTAAAACGGCAAATCGTCTGTTAACTCATCTCCGCCACCACCTAAATCTTCGTTTTGTGGTTCATTAGCTAAATTAGGAGCTTCTATATTATCCGCTTTTTGCTGCTGTTGAGTAGTTGAAGAAGAAGTACTAGCCATGCCGTTGGGGTTTGGAGTATCCCCTGCTCTACCAAGCATTTGCAAGCTATTAGCTACTATTTCGGTAAAGTATTTGGTTACACCGTCTTTTTCATACTGGCGATGAGTAATTTTACCTTCAATATATAATTGACTTCCTTTTTTTACATATTTTTCAACTACCTGTGCAAGCCCGCGCCATACCACAATATTATGCCATTCTGTGTTGGTGATTTTCTCACCATTTTTATCTTTATACGTTTCGCTGGTTGCCAATGTAAATCTTGCCACAGGAACATTATCACTAACATATTGCACCTCAGGGTCGCGACCTACATTACCGACTAGAATTACTTTATTTACTCCCATAGTTTTAAAATTTAAAATGAATAAATGTTTTATTTAAATAGTTTTATGATTTTATCTTTAAAACTTTCTTGCTTTTCCTCTTCAATATCAAAAAAAGCTTCGCTTTTAAAAGGAATATTTTCATTAATTAACTTCCAAATAATACTCCAACCCGGAAAACCGCCAATATTCCGATCATCAATATAAATATCTGCATAAATTTTCCGGCTGATTGTTTCATCAAGTTCTTCTTCGGGATAATTCTTATTAACAGCATAAAATTCTACACCATGCTCTTTACAAAATTCAACTGCCTCATCAAGTTCTTTCCCTGCACGATAAGTCCATAATATCAGCTTATGTCCTTGTTTTTGCAAAGCTTTAAGTGTTTCAAATGCAAACAAGTTTGGTTTTCCGATTTTCGGATACTCATGTTTAACAATCGTTCCGTCAAAATCAACAGCAATTATCATGGATTAATAAATTATTATATTTATGCTTACATTTTATTATACCTTTTGAAAAGGCAGCTATACAAATTTACACTAATTTTTTAATATAACCTAAATTGAGTGATTATCTACTTCAATAAGCACCAATCTATTGAGTTAAAAAGATTTACAAAAAAAAACGCTAATACTTGAAAGTATTCTTACTTTTTTCTAAACTTTTAATCTCAATATCTTGGCACGTCTTTTTGTACATAATCGCTCAATTTAGGTATAAAGCTACCCAAAGACAAATTAATAAATAGCACTCTTGATTGGGTATATACTCCAAGTAAAAGCTGAATTAAACTTCTCAACTAATATTTCTCAAAAGGAGCCCAAACTTTATCTTTGTATTTAGAGCGGTCAAAATGCTCACAATCATCTACCGTATGAACCTCATCAATAGTATAAGCGGCTTTATGCATATAACCATAAGCACGATTAGCCGATTCACCCATATTGATAAAAACGGTTTCGTCATCATTAATCAATCCGCGTTTAAGCGCTTCAAAAAAGCCAAGTAATCCGGCTGCCGAAGCAGGTCCTATTTTTATTACACGTTCGTAAGCTACTAAACGTATCATATCCAATGCTAATTCCTCATGAACAGGGAAAATATCGCCTCCGCTTCTCTTAACCAAGGGACCCATTAAAGGATACATTCCCGGATTACCTGTAGCAATTGTAGGAATTAAAGTTTCAGGGTTTTCATAAATCGGATAATCTTTTTCCCAGCCGGCAGGAAAGTTTGTTTCCTTAGCTTTTTTCCATGCATCAGCCATTGGTGCGCAACGATCGCCTTGCGAAAGTAAAAATCTGGGCAATTTCCCGAATATTCCCAATTCTTCAAAATCATTAAATGCTTTTTCAACAGCAAAAGGTCCGGTTCCGCCACTTAAAGCCTGAATATATACATCCGGTGTTTTTCCCATTAAACGAAGCATTTCAAATACCTGAGTTTTTTTGGCTTCAAGACGTAAAGGGTCTAAATTACCACCGGTCATCAGCACATTGTATTTTTTGGCATAATCGGCAGCTACTTTTTTAGCATAAGCGTAATCGCCTTGCACGTGAAATATTTTTTGTCCATAGGTACTAATATGCGCCATACTGTCCGAGAAAGCATCACCGGGCATAAAAATTGCACAAGAAATACCGGCTTTTGCCAAATAATGCGCAAATGCAGTTGCCGTATTTCCGGTACTCGCCACAACATACTCTTTAATACCGTGTTCCTTTAACACACTGGCAGCCAAAGCCCCACCTTTATCTTTAAAAGTTCCCGTTGCAAAACTTTTATCATTCCGGTTAATAAATACTTTTAGATTTAAATCGTATTTTCTTTTAGCATAATCCTCAAAAAAATCCCAACGCTCAATTGGAGCAATACCTTCACCATCGGTTACAATGTTCTCTTTATTTTCAAGAGGCAAGAAATCAAAATAATGCCATAAACTTTCCGGACGAGCATCCTTACTTATTAGTTCTTTAATTTTTTCTTTGGGCGTAGAATAAATCGTATTTATCTTATTATCACCACATTGCGGGCATTTTTGATTGTTAGCAAACCACTCTTTAAAGCCTTCAATTTCATGTCCGCAGGTGCGGCACTTAAAGTAAAATTTCTTCATCTTTTTAGATATTTTGTTATTTATTTTTTCCCTGATACAATACCTCAGTTTTTGCAATAAACCAAGGGTTTAGTAAATTTTCTTTATTGTATTGCAATTCTTGCCCTGTTTCATTACTCAACACATTTCCTCCGGCAGCTTTTAAAATGGCATGCCCGGCAGCAATATCCCACTCCATAGTAGGGGCAAAACGAGGATAAATATCGGCTTGTCCGCCAGCTAATAAGCACAGTTTTAATGAACTTCCTATACTTGTTATTTCAATATTTTTATACTTCTCTTTTAATTTTTCAATAAATAATTTTGTTTCGTCAGAAAGATGTGAACGACTTGCCACTACTTTATACGCACGTTTTGCTTTTAAAGGTATTTTTATTTTTTTATTATGAATAAAATCTAAAACCGGTTCAAGTTCTCTACCCGAAAAATTAAAATCAACCCAAAATGCATTGCCGGATAAATCATTAAAATACAAAGATTTTAAAACAGGTGCGTATATTACGCCCATAAGCGTAAGTCCATTTTGCACCAAAGCTATATTTACCGTAAATTCGCCATTCTGTTTAATGAATTCTTTGGTTCCGTCAAGAGGATCTACTACCCATAAGTATTCCCATTTTTTACGTTCGTCATAGGGTAAATGCTTACCTTCTTCGCTTAAAACAGGTATTTCTGTTTTATCCAAATATTTAACAATCTCATCGTGTGCATTTTTATCTGCCTGAGTTAAAGGAGATTCATCTTCCTTATACTCTATATTAAAATTATTGGAATTATAAATATCAAGTATTTTATCACCGGCAAAAATACAAGCTAAAACAGCAGTATTTAATAATTCGTTTGATTTATCTATATGCATATCTAAAAAAATAATTTACAAATATAGAAAACTAAGAATTAGTACAGTTACAATCATATAAATAATTGTTAAAGGTGTACCTACAATTAAAAAATCTTTAAAGCGATAGCCTCCCGGACCATATACCATAAGGTTTGTTTGATATCCGATTGGTGTCATAAAATTAGCAGCAGCAGCAAAAGCCACTACAAGAATAAAAGGAGTAGTATCTACGCCTAAATGTAAAGCAACAGTTAAGGAAATAGGAAACACAATAGCTACTGCGGCTTTGTTGGTAATAAATGCAGCTAATAGGCTGGTTATCAAATACACACCCACCAACAATCCATATTTACCCATTGGTTTAAAAACATACATCATTCCATTTGCCAGCATATCGGCAACCCCTGTTTTAATCATAGCTGTTCCTAATGCAAGCGATAAAGCAATAATTAAAGCTAATTGATAATCAACGCTTTTCGCCAAATCTTTAGGACTGACAATATTCAATAATTGAGTAATTATGAGTAGAATTAACAATCCTGTAAACAGTTTTGCCAAGCCAACAACATTTAAAACAATTACCAAAAGCATTCCGCCTACCAAAACAAAAGTTCGCAGAGCACCTAAACGTCTAATTTCTTTTATTTTTGAAATAGTATAAAAATCATTGGTTGATTTTGCAATTTCTTGAAATTGATTTCCTACCATAAGGAGTAATGCATCTCCGGCACGTAATTCTACATTAGCAATTTGGCCAGTTAGATTTTCACCATTACGATGAACAGCTAAAACAGTAGCATCATATTTTCCCCTAAAGTTTTCTTCTAAAATCTTTTTTCCTATTAAATTTGATTTGTGCGAAACTACAATTTCAACTACTTGGGTTTGTTTTTTCTTAGAAAACATCCCTACCGAAGGAATTACTAAATTTTTGTCAGCATTTACTAAATCTGCAATACTTTCTTTACTCCCTGCAAAGGTTAAAACATCTTCTTCCTCAAAAACAAAATCTTTTGCAATTTGGTCAAACAATACTCCTTTACGCAAAACCTCGACCAAAATAAAGCCTTCATTTTTTAAAAAAGGAACATCACAGCGTTTAACACCAATAAACTCACTTCCCTTTTTTATTTGTAACTGAAAAAGATATTTTCGATCTGCATCTGCTGTAAGCTCCATTGTTTTCGTCTTATCAGGCAATAAACGATATCCTATTATAAGCATATACAAAGTTCCTATAATTACCATTGGAACTCCCACATAAGCGAAATCAAAAATCTCCAATGGTCTTAATCCCGGGATTATTGTCTGATCAACAACTAAACCAGCGACAATCATATTTGTAGAGGTACCAATCAAAGTAACACATCCTCCCATAATTGCACCAAACGAAAGAGGAATTAGCAGTTTTGATACAGAGGATTTATTTTTTTTACTCCAATTGTGTATATATGGGATAAGAATTGCCACCAAAGGTGTATTATTTAAAAAGGCGGATAAAGGAGCAACAACAATCATCATCCGGAGCATAAATCGTCTGGGTGTTTTTGCGTATTTAAAAAACTTATCAAAGAAAATATCTAAAATAGTGGTTCGCCGAAAAATATCACCAATAAGCAAAAGCATAATTATATTCATAATTTGCTCGTTGGCAAAACCTGATAAAATTTCGGAAGGAGTAATTACTCTAAATGCAGACAGGAAAGCAATGGCAATTACAAATGTAAACCCGGGACCCACAATCTCAAAATAAAGAGAAAAAATGATAAAAAGTATTGCCAGTAAAACCAGTATAGCATCAATACCCATATAAGCGTATTTTTTAAAAAAATATCCTGAAAATTTCATAAAAATAAATGAAATTTTCAGGATATATAAATTTATTACACGAATTTTTAAACAATCATCCCGGCAGCAACTGTTTCATTAGTGCTTTCGTCAATAATAATTAAACTACCGGTATTTCTGTTTTTACGATATGAATCGTAAAACAAAGGAGCGGTTGTTTTCATTTTTATTCGCGCAATATCGTTCATTCCTACCTTTTTATCTTCAAAATTTCGCTCTAAAGTATTTACATCTACTTTATAGCTAATATCTTTAATCATGCAGCGTGCATCTTTGGTAGTATGTTTTATTGCATATTTCCCGCCCGGAACTAATGGTCGTTCATTAAACCAGCAAACCATTAAGTCAATTTCTTGCGAAACTTTAGGCAAACTGTTTTTATTCACAATCATATCTCCGCGGCTGATGTCAATATCGTCTTCTAAAGTAATGGTAACCGACTGTGGTTTTGCAGCTGTTTTTAAAGAATCTTTATAAAAATCAATAGTTTTAATTTTTGTAGATAATTCAGATGGATAAACTTTTACATCATCACCTACTCTAAAAATACCGCCTTCAATTTTCCCGGCATAACCACGATAATCATGAAATTCATCAGACTGCGGACGAATTACATACTGAACAGGAAAGCGTCCATCGATATGATTTTGGTCGGAACCGATATAAATATTCTCAAGCGTATAAAGCAGTGTTGCTCCGTTGTACCAATCCATGTTTTTTGACCGATCTACTACATTATCCCCTTTTAATGCACTAATAGGGATAAAGCGAATATCATTTATATCTAACTTGGGAGCAAATGACATAAATTGTTTACGAATATTTTCATATACATCTTCATTATAATCCACCAAATCCATTTTATTGATACATACTATCACGTGTGGAATTTGGAGTAAAGAAGCAATAAATGAATGACGTAACGTTTGCTCAACAACACCGTTTCGGGCATCTACCAATATAAGCGCTAAGTTTGCAGTAGATGCTCCGGTAACCATATTACGGGTATATTGTACATGTCCGGGAGTATCGGCAATAATAAATTTACGTTTTGGAGTTGCAAAATAACGATAGGCTACATCAATAGTAATACCTTGCTCTCGCTCTGCACGCAAGCCATCGGTTAATAGAGCCAAATCAACATGTTCATCTCCACGTTTTTTACTGGTTCGCTCAATTGATTCTAATTGATCTTCAAAAATTGCTTTGCTGTCGTATAATAATCGTCCGATAAGCGTACTTTTGCCATCATCAACACTTCCTGCTGTGGTGAAGCGCAAAAGTTCCATATCTAAATATCCTTTTGTTTTATTTTCCATGTATTTTATTTTTTCTAAGGATTTCTTAATGCCTAAATCTATTATTTAACTTATTTTTTATCGTATAAATGTTTTGAGGTAGCTCCTGCACCAATGATTATTTTCAAAAAAAACATTTTTAAGTAATTAAATTTAAAAAGAAACGTTTTGAAGTCCTAAAGGACGTTCAAAAGTTTTTTTTTAGAAATAACCTTCTTTTTTACGGTCTTCCATTGCTGCTTCAGAGCGTTTGTCATCGGCTCGCCCGCCACGTTCAGTTACACGTGTAGCAGCAATTTCAGCTATAATATCTTCCAAAGTATTGGCTTTTGATAAGGTTACACCGGTACAAGTTATATCGCCAATAGTCCGGCAACGCACATCCATTTCTACAACCTCTTCATTATCTTTAAGTTTCATAAAAGGCGCTAGAGCCAGCCAGGTACCATCGCGTTTAAAAACTTTACGTTTATGTGTAAAATAAAGGTTTGGAATGTCAATATTTTCCATATATATATATTGCCAAACATCCATTTCAGTCCAGTTACTAATTGGAAAAACACGAAAATGTTCGCCTAATTTTTTTCTTCCGTTGTATAAAGACCATAACTCAGGGCGTTGATTTTTCGGGTCCCACTGTCCAAACTCATCACGATGAGAGAAAAAACGTTCTTTGGCACGTGCTTTTTCTTCATCACGTCGTCCGCCGCCAAGAGCTGCATCAATTTTAAGGTCTTCAATAGCATCAAGCAATGTTGTAGTTTGTAATAAATTACGACTTGCATTAATTCCGGTTTCTTCAACAACTTTACCTTGATCTATTGTATCTTGTACATAACGCACAATTAGTTCTGCCCCGGTTTCTTTTGCCAAACGGTCTCTAAACTCAATGGTTTCATCAAAATTGTGTCCTGTATCAATATGCATTAAAGGAAAAGGGATACGGGCAGGATAAAATGCTTTTCTTGCCAAATGTACCATAACAATTGAATCTTTTCCGCCGGAAAAGAGCAAAACAGGATTTTCAAACTGAGCAGCAACTTCACGCATTACGTGGATTGATTCCGATTCTAATTCTCTTAAATGATTAATAATTATTTTATCCATGATTTGTAAATTGTTTCTGTATTATATTTTTTTTATTTCAATGGCAATTTTAGCCGTTTCATTAGGGTCGTGCAAACCACATTCTTTTTTGGTTTTATCTTCCCACCACCATCTTCCTGCACGAATGTCTTCACCTTCCTTAATTGCACGTGTACAAGGCGAGCAACCGATACTTACAAAACCTTTATCATGCAAAACATTATAAGGTACCGCATTCTTCTTTAAATAATCAACCACTTCGGTAAGTTTCCAATCGCGCAATGGATTAAATTTTATTACATCAAAGGCTTTATCGTATTCAAACCAGCCTAAATCGTGCCGTGCTTGCGATTGTTCAGCACGCAAGCCTGTAATCCACAATTCAAT
>JALSLF010000383.1 GCA_026988445.1 Bacteroidales bacterium | reverse complement strand
TTAAATATCCGCAAGAATAGCGTAATTTACTTTTCGTCCAGTTCTTTTAACAAAATCTCAACGGCTTTTTCCAATTGCTGATCCTCGCCTTTTGCCATTTTATCAAAATCATTCCATACTTTATAATCCGGTTCTAATTGCTGATTTTCCAGATACTTTCCGTTTAAATCTTTTGTACCCACTTGCGGAATACCAAAATACAAACTTTTATCTTGTAGGGTTTCCCACCAAACAGCAGTCATCGTTCCCGGCACAGGCATACCTACAATTTTCCCGATTTTTAAAGTTTTATAAGTATAAGGAAATCCATGCGCATCGGAATAATTACTTTCATTAACAAGAAGTATGCTTTTTTTCGTCCATTTACCCATTGGATCCCAACCGTAATGTTGCTCACGCGGATAATAATCTACATAGCGCTTGCCACTGAAAAATGTAGCCAAATCATCGTGCAGCCAACCACCGCCATTGGCACGTGTATCAATTACAATGGCTTCTTTATGCCAAAACTTGCCTAAAACTTTTGAATAAACTTCACGAAAACTAGATGAATTCATGCCACGCACATGAACATAACCCAATCTACCGTTCGATAGCTTATCTACCATTTCTTCTTCGCGTTTAACCCAACGTTTATACAATAAATTTTGTTCTGCACCGATTGAAATAGGCTTTACTATTTCATCCCAACGTTTACCGGTATTCGGGTCAAAAAAGGATACACGTACTTTTTTTCCGGATTTATGATTTAAAAACCGATAATAATCGGCATTAGCAACAATGGTCTGTCCGTCAATTTTCTCAATAACTACTCCCGCTTTTGCTTTTGTTTCAGCATTATCAAAAGGACCTTTGTCAATTACTTCCAAGATTTTTAATCCGTTTCCACTATAGTTTTCATCAAAAAACAAACCTAATTTAGCTGTTTGATCACCGTTAGGTGCATTTTTTCGATAGCCTGAGCCGGTATGCGAAGCATTTAATTCACCCAGCATTTCGCTAAGCATTTCGGCAAAATCATAATTATTATTAATATAAGGTAAAAATTTAGCATAGACAGTTTTATAATGTTCCCAATCAATTCCGTGCATATTTTTGACATAAAACTTTTCATACATTTGTCGCCATGCATGTTCAAACATATAGGCACGTTCAGCAGCCTTGTCTAAAACCATTTCGGCATTATATGAAATATTTTTCTTTTTATTATCAGAAGTACTAAACTTTAAAATTTGACCTCCTGAAACCAAAAAAATATTTTTACCATCCTTGTCCATTTGCATAGAACCACCCCAACCGTTTAGTTTACTAATCAATTTAGTCTCATCTTTTCGTAAATCATGTACCCAAAGGTCAAATCCTTTTTCAAAACGACTCAAATAGTATATTTTTTCTCCATCTTTAGTCATAATCGCATCCGAAAGACTTGATGAATTAATGGTTAAACGAACAATGCGGTCTTCAATATTATGCAAATCAATTTTTACAGGCTTAATTTTATCTTTTTTATCTGTAGCATCTTTTTTTGACTTTTTAGATTTTTTAACACTTTCTTCTTCTTTCTTCTTATTTTTTTCCTCTTCCTTTTTCTTTTCTTTCAATAGTTCATACTCCTCTTTGGAAAGTTTAAACTCATCGTAAGCCTCTTGAGTGAAAAACATGGCATAAGCATCGGAATAAGAGCCCCAACTTCCATGACTACGATATCCTTGCCTATCGCTAAACCATAGCATCATTTTACCGTCCATCATCCATTTGGG
>JALSLF010000382.1 GCA_026988445.1 Bacteroidales bacterium | reverse complement strand
TAAAAAACAATGACTATCAGGCACTTGATAAATTAATTCGTGCAAATTTACGATTTGTAGTTTCTGTTGCCAAACAGTATCAAAACCAAGGACTCACTTTACCCGATTTAATTAATGAAGGAAATATCGGTTTAATAAAAGCTGCCAAGCGTTTTGATGAAACTAAAGGCTTTAAATTTATTTCATATGCTGTTTGGTGGATACGGCAGTCCATTTTGCAAGCTTTAGCCGAGCAAGCTCGAATTGTCCGTTTGCCTTTAAATAAAATCGGTTCAATTAATAAAATAAATCAAACATTTATCAGTTTAGAACAAGAGTTTGAACGCACACCTACGCCCGAAGAAATTGCTCAGCAATTAGATTTGACACCACAAGAAATTAAACAAATAATTAACAATACGGGGCATCATGTCTCTATGGATGCACCTTTACTTTCCGATGAGGATAATAATTTATACGACATCATGTTGTCTAAAGACAGTGTTAGTCCTGATAAAGATTTGTTGAAAGAATCTTTGAACAAGGAGATTGAACGTATTTTATCTACATTATCGCATCGTGAAGCTGAAATTATTCGTCTTTATTACGGTTTAAATAAAAAAAATCCGCTTAATTTGGAAGAGATAGGAGAGAAGTTTGATTTAACTCGTGAAAGAGTTCGGCAAATTAAAGGGAAGGTCATTAAAATACTAAAATCACGCAGTAAACTGCTAAAATCATACCTTTAATCAAAAACTTTTTGATTTTAGTAACAAAATATTTATATTACAAAAAACTAATCGTATTTTTATTATCTGAAAATTTACATCTTCTTTTAGAAAGTAAAAGAGGGTATAACAATTAAATTATTATTCTATATGGGACTTTTTGACAAACTTAAAGGCGAATTAATTGATATTATTGAATGGTTAGATTCGTCGGGCGATACTATTGTTTATCGTTTTGAAAGACATGGAAATGAAATTAAAAACGGTGCGCAGCTTACAGTTCGGGAGTCGCAAGTTGCCGTTTTTATTAACGAAGGTGAGCTTGCCGATGTATTTCCTCCGGGCAGATATGAATTAACAACACAAAACTTACCGATACTTACAACTTTAAAAGGTTGGAAATATGGTTTTAATAGTCCGTTTAAGGCAGAAGTATATTTTATTAACACCAAGCGTTTCCCAAATATGAAATGGGGAACACCCAATGTATTTTATATTCGGGATAAAGATTTTGGACGTGTTAGTTTGAGAGCTTTTGGTACATATACTTTTAAAGTTTCGGATCCTGTAAAATTTATTAAAGAAATAGTAGGTACTGATGGTGATTTTTCTACTGATGAAATTAGTGGTGAATTACGCAGTATGATTATTACCCGTTTTATTGATGCTATTGGTGAAAGTGGATTAGCACTTTTGGATTTTGCTCAGAATTATAAAGATTTATCCGATTTTTGTGAGAAAAAATTAGGCGAAGAATTTGTTGATTATGGTTTGGAAATAACTAAATTTTTAATTTCAAGCATCAGTCTGCCTGAAGAGTTACAGAAAAAACTGGATGAAGGTACCGGTATGAATATGCTGGGAGATATGAATAAATATTCTCAAATGAAAGGTGCAGATGCTATGGAAAAAGCTGCCGGAAATACAGGTGGTGGTGGCGGTGGAATTGAGAATATGATGGGTATGGCAATGATGCAGCAAATGATGAATCAGCAACAGCAGCAAAACAATCAAAATACACAAAACCAGAATACAAATGTTCCTCCACCTCCTC
>JALSLF010000381.1 GCA_026988445.1 Bacteroidales bacterium | reverse complement strand
TTTATCCAAGCCATCGGCACCGGTAACGCCTATTACCACTTTATAAGGATTATTTATTGCATTTAAACTAACATAACGGCGGTGGTCTTGTGTTTTGCCGCGTTTTTTATAATCCCATTTATGATCGGCTTCGCAACTTACACATGAACTCAAATTAGGCACATAAGCATTTGAGTTAGTCCCTACCGAATAAGCATATAAACTCATATTTGCATTTGGGTCATCTGGTATTAATTCAATATCCATAATAGAATATCTGGGAATTTCAGTAACAAAAAGAATATGATTTCCCGTAAACTTTTTCTTTTGTGTTTCAGGGAAACATGCCACAGAGCTGTTCCAAGCCCACGATAAATCATAAATTTTTGCACCCTTGGCTAAATCGCCTTTATAAGCCATAACTTTTCCTTTTTCAGCTTTAGCTGAATACATGGTTACAGGCTTCTGCTCTCCGGTTTCTTCAACTCTTGTTTCAAGATGTACCTGTAAATCAAAATCACCTTCGGATAATCCTTCGGCACCAACAACACCAATAACAACAGTGTAAGGATTATTTATTGCATTTAACCTGACTGTGCGAATATGATCTTGTGTTTTTCCTTGATGTGCATAATCCCATTTATGGTCAACTTCACAACTGATACATGAACTTAGCTCAGGCACCAAACGGCTACTACCCTGCCCTATACTGTAGGCATACAAACTCATATTTTTACTTTTATCCTTGGGCACTAATTTTATATGCATAATTGAATGTGCAGGTAAATCGGTATAAAACAATACATGTTTACCTGTAAATTTATGTTTTTGTGTAGCCGGAAAACAAGCAACTGAACTGTTCCAAGCCCACGACAAATCGTCCATAAATTGTCCGCCGGAAAGTGTTCCTTGCATACTGACTGCAGCATTTGGTTCTGATTTAATGTATTTTACATAAGAAGGGAATTGTGCATCCATTGATTGAGTATTAATAAATAAAAAAACAGATGTTAAAAATAATAATAATTTAGTTCTCATTAGTTTTAATTTTGATGAATAATAAAGTTTGAAGTATGAAACAATTGTTATATACACATACATATTTGTAAAATACAAAAAAACCAAAAGAGAACAGAAGTGTTATTTTTAAACCGTCTAATAAAGTCCGGGATTTATATGAGGAATTAAAGCCAAAATAACAGCCTGAGTGTAAAGCTCTTTACGGGTAATTACATTCTGTGTTAAAAGCCCCACAGCACCGTTTTTTTGTTTAGAATTGTCTTGTTTAAAAACCATATCATCTGCTTCGCCAAGCTCATATCCCTGCTTAATCAGTTCCGTAATTTTCAGAGGCAGCTCAAATGTGGTAGTTTTAGATTTAGATGTTTTGTTTTTTGAGCGAATAAGCACCCATGCAAAAGCAACAGTTGTCTCTTTTTCAAATTCAATACCGCCTTCAATACCCACTGCATAATCGATTTCGGGAAACTGTTTATAAATTTCCTCAGTACGATTTATTGCCCCTTGCAATGTTTCTTTATCGCTCATTGGCTGATTGCTCACACCGCTTTTTACACTTGCACTTAAAATTTCAATTTCCCTTTCGGGAAATATTTTCTTAAAAGCCAAACCTACCGCTTCTATTTTTACCGGATTTCTTGATGAAACCGCTATTTTCATATTTTTTAAGCGTAAATATCAATATGATTTTTGGTTGCTGCAAATATTTTTCATGGCGACCTGTTTTGTCTTCTATAAAATTTAAAGAGAAAATATGGCTTATAA
>JALSLF010000380.1 GCA_026988445.1 Bacteroidales bacterium | reverse complement strand
AACTTCCTTGAATTAATGTTTGCGAAGCAACAAGGGTAAATTCTTCTAATTTACTTCCGTATAATATGCTTGAATTAATTCCGATAAAACAGTTTGCCCCGATTTCAATTTTTTCGGTTTTATAAGGGAATAATTTTTTCATAGGAACATCACCCACATGCCAGTGCGTTAGAAAACTTACCTGCGGACCTACTCCTGTATAATCACCAATGATAATTTCATCCATTAAATCGAAATAAGTACCGGCACCAATACTTACATGCTTGCCTATTTTTAAGTTTTTGTAAGAACCTTTGGCATTGTCGATAAATAAAGGTGTTTTAAAAATGCACTCATCGGCAATTTGTGCACCACCGGCGCGTAAAACGGGAATAAGTGCACGTTTGTCTATCCGTTGCAACATCAGGTTTGCATTATCAAAACCAAGCAACCACCGGCGTAGTTTAAATTCAAACACCAAACAAGCGATATATATTTTAACGATTAACTTTTTAATTCCCATTTTAGAAAAAATGTTTGCGTGTTAGTTTTTTATTTTGAAATCCCCATTTTAAACCGGAGAAGAATCCCATCCAGATACTCCAAGCCACCTTAGGACGCAATTTTTTTATTCGTACCAATGAATTTTTAAATACATCGTATTTAAAGTGTTGCCAAAAATATTTTTTAAAAAACTCCGGCGATTTGTATTTCATTACTACAATCATCGGGTTGCGTGCATCATAAAAGGCTTTAAACGGTGATTGTTTACCAATGGTCATACTTTCTTTATGCCAAATTTTTGCTCCGGGCGCATACATTATTTTAAAACCTTTTTCTTTGGCGCGTGCCTGCCAATCATACTCTTCTGATTGAAAAAGAAAATTTGTGTCGTAAGCGCCAACTTCATCATACATTTTTTTACTGACCAAAGTGTAAATATCATCGGCAAAATACCGTTCGGCAATTTCTTCGTATTGACCTGTATCTTTTTCTTTGCTGCCAATGTGTCCGCCGTTCCAATATACAGGGTGTTCTTTTTTTCCAACAGTTTGTAATGTGTTGGGTTGGTCAAAATAATAGACCTTTCCGGTTACAAAACCGTTCATTTCATCCATTTCCGCAACTTTTACCAATTCGGAAATTACCCTCGGGTCAGCTTTCACATCGTTATTAGTGATGATGGCATATTTTGATTTCTGTTGGTCAAAAGCGTAGTTTAAACCAAAATTAAATCCCCCCGAATAACCTCTGTTTTTTTCCAAACGGATAAGTTTTGCTTTCGGAAATTCTTTTTCAACATATTCTTTTGTTCCGTCTGATGAGCCGTTGTCGATTATCGCAACTTCAAAATTCGGATAATCATTTGCCAAATAGCTCGAAACAGAATCATTTAAAAGTTCCTTTCCGTTGTAACTTAAAATTAATACCGTAACTTTAGGATACTCCATTGTTTTTTATTTTTTAGTATCAAATGCTTGTAAAGCATCAATTACATAATTAATTTCTTCGTCTGTTAAATCTACGTGTGAGGGTAGGGTGATAAATGTTTTCCAAATTTCTTTGGCAACAGGTGTGCTTTTATCATATTTTTGAAATAATGGCTGCATTGGTAAAGGATAAAAATGAACCCCTGTCGCTATTCCTTTGTTTTTTAAGTGTATAATCAACTCGTCGCGATGATTACTTCGGATGCCGAAAAACCAATATGCACCTTCTTCTGTGTTGTATGGGAAAATAGGCTTTATGGTTTTTAATCCGGAAATACCCTCAATATATTTTTTGAAAATTCTGCGTCTTTGGGCATTCATTTTTTCCAACTTGTGTAATTGTGCCAAACCGATAGCTGCTGCAACATCGTTCATATTGTATTTGTATCCGAGAAGAGCAATTTCGTAATGCCAATGCATAGCATCGTTGTTTGATTCGGCATTTTGTGTTCTTTTCCAAGTATCTTTATCAATTCCTACCCATCTTTGAGCCCTTAAGGGATTGATGAGTTCAACATCATCAGAGCAAATCATTCCTCCGTCGCCGGTAGTCATACATTTCTTTTCTTCAAAACTAAAACAACCGATATCTCCCCAAGTCCCGAGTTTTTTACCTTTATATACACCGCCGGCACTGTGTGCACAATCTTCAATTACTTTCAGATTTAAGGATTTGGCTAAATCGTTCAGTTTATCCATGGGTACGGGATAACCTCCATTATGAACAGGAATAACTGCCACGCAATCTTTGTCGTATTTGCGTTGCAAGTCTTTTAAATCCATAGAAACCGTGTCTTTTTCCACATCTACAAATACGGGAATTAAATCATTATAAAGCACTGCTGTTGCCGTTGATGCAAAAGTAATGGCGGGTACCAGTACTTTTTTCCCTTTAGGGAATTTGTATGCCATCAGTGCAAGGTGAAGTGCCGCTGTAGCCGAGTTAAGACCTATTGACATCTTGCTTCCGATGTAATCGTTCCATTCTTTTTCAAATTGCGAAACCATGGGTCCAAGTCCCAACCATTCACGCTCAAATACTTGTTTTATGTTTTCTAATTCTTCGTTTCCTATACTCGGTTTAAATAGTCGTATATTCATTTGTTTTATGGTTTTATTTTAATGCGATTAAGTTTTCTGCTGCTTGCAATTACTCCCAAATATCATATTTAATATTTTGTTGTTTAATACCTGAGTTTTTCAATGTTTGTTCAAAATTTTCAATCATTGCCGGCGGACCGGATAAATAAAAAACAGCATCATTCAATTCTCTTGATTGTCTAATAATTTGATGAATATCTAAAATGCCTTTGTTGAATTTTAATTTGGTGTTTCCATTCTCCGGCTTTTCGATGTATAAATTGTATTTGAAATTTTCCAGTTTTTGTTCAGCTTCTTTTATTAAGTCTTCGATAATAATTAAATCAGGATTATTTACTCCGTAATTCAAACTAATTACAGGGTTTAATTTTTTATCAATGGCAAATTGTAAAAAGCTCATAAAAGGACTGATTCCCGTTCCGCCTGCTATTAATACACTGTCTTTTTCCAAGGATTCGTCAAAGTTAAATATCCCGTAAGGTAATTTTAACCAAACTTCATCACCGGCTTTGAGTTGTTCAAACATTTGTCCGGTAAACTTTCCTTTACGGGATACCAGAACTTCTATAAAATCTTTTCTTGTAGGCGAATTTGCAATAGAAAACACGCGCGACTCGGGCCAATTGAAACTCGGGTCATATGCATCCATTGCCAAATGCAAAAATTGCCCTGCTTTAAAGTCAAAGCTACGCTTTGCCGGTTGCAAAATATATTTTCGCACGGTGTCCGAATAAGAAATAATTTCTTTTACCCTTGCTTGTATTTTTCTGATTGCTGCCATTTATGTTAAAAATTCTTCAAATTTGCTAATTACATAATCAATTTCTTCTTTTCCGTTACCGGGATACAAGCCCATGAAAAAGGTATTATTCATAATGTAGTCGGTATTTGTTAAATCGCCTACAATACGCATATCAACGCCTTCAAAAGCCGGTTGGCGGGTAATGTTTCCGGCAAATAAGTTTCGTGTATGGATACGGTTTTGGTTTAAAAACTGTATTAGCTCGTTACGCGAAACACCGGCGTTTTCACGAACCGAAACTAAGAATCCAAACCACGAAGGATCACTGTTTGCTGTAGCTTTTGGAAGAATTAATTTATCTTCAAATTTCTTTAAACCATTGTAAAACAGTTGGAAATTTTCTTTGCGTTTTTCTACAAAAGCATCCAATTTTTTTAATTGTTCCACTCCAACAGCAGCTTGCATGTCGCTAACTTTCAGATTGTACCCGAGATGTGAGTACACAAATTTATGGTCGTAACCTAAGGGTAAACGCCCAAACTGTTGCGTAAAGCGTACGCCACATGTATTATCTTCGCCCGGACCGCAGTAGCAATCACGCCCCCAATCGCGAAACGATTTGGTAATACGTGCTAATTCTTCGGAATGACTGACCACAGCACCGCCTTCGCCCATGGTTATGTGGTGTGCAGGATAAAAAGAGAAAGTTGCCAAATCACCAAAGGTACCGGTTAATTTGCCTTCATATTTAGAGCCTAAGGCATCGCAATTGTCTTCTATCAGCCATAAATTATACTTTTTAGCAAACTCAGTTACCACGGATAAATTAAAAGGATTTCCTAAAGTATGTGCAATAAAAATAGCCTTAGTTTTTTGGGAAATGGCTTGTTCCAGCATTTCTACATTAATGTTGTAGGTTTCTAAGTCCACATCTACAAAAACAGGGATAAGTTGATTTTGTACAATCGGCGCCACTGTAGTGGGGAAACCTGCAGCTACGGTAATGACTTCATCGCCGGGCTTTAAACGCCTGTTTTTTAGTTTGGGAGATGTTAAAGCCGATATAGCTACAAGGTTTGCCGATGAACCGGAATTTACTAATATTGCTTCGCTTGCATTAAACATTTTTGCAAATTCATATTCAAACTCTTCGGCAAAACGTCCTGCTGTTAACCAAAAATCCAAAGAAGAATCAACAAGGCTGACAATCTCCTTTTCATCAAAAACGCGTCCGGCATAGCGAACAATTGATTTTCCCGCTTCAAATTTTTGCTCGGGAAATTTTGCTTTATAATATTGTTTTGTTAGTTCAAGTATCTGTTTTCTTAATTCTTGTTCGTTCATAAGATTAGGTTTTAAACTGTAATTCCGTTTTGTTTTTGTGTAAATTCTTTAAATGATTGTAGTTTTTTATCTCTTTCAGAGATAATAGGTTTATCTATTGGCCATTGGATATTCAAATCTTTATCGTTCCAGAAAATACCGTTATCGGCATCTTTATTATACCAATTATCGTGTTTGTAAATAATATCGCAATTATCTGTGAGCGTGCAAAATCCGTGAGCAAATCCGCGTGGTATAAATAAACTTTTTTTATTTTTTGCCGAAAGAATAATAGAAATCCATTTACCGTATGTGGGTGAGTTTTTTCGTATATCTACTACAACATCGTAAATTTCACCACTGATGCAACGTATTAATTTAGCATCGGTATGCGGGCTGTTTAAAAAATGTAAACCGCGTAATGTGCCTTTTTGTACCGAATGTGAGTGATTTTCTTGTACCCACTCCCTGTTTAAACCATATTGGATAAAAATACCGGCATCATAAGTTCGCATAAAAAAGCCACGATGGTCTTCAAATGGCGAAGGCTCAATTTCAAAAACTCCTTTCAGTTCTTTTTCTATTATTTTCACAGTAAATAAAATTAGTTACAACCAAAAAAGTTTGTTGTCTAAGTGTTTGTTTTCAATGTGATATTGCAGTTGTTTTAAGCGGATAAAATATCTTCCGGTAAATTTGTCATTATCCATACCGTATTTTTTATAGGCTTCATATACTTCTTCAATTCCTTTTTTGAGTGTCCATTTGGGTTTAAAGTTGGGTAAATCACGAGCTATTTTGTCAAAATTTACTCTGTATGACCGTGAATCGCTACCATGTTCGCCGGTAATAACCACACTGCAACCGGATACCACTTCACCAACCATTCGAGCAATATCTCTTATTTGAAAATTTTCTTCGCTTTGCCCAACATTGTATGATTGACGATTTACTACGTTTTTTGGTGCTTCAATAACAGCAATAAAAGCCCGTGCAATATCTTCGGCATGTACAAGTGGTCGCCAAGGGGTGCCATCGCTCATGATTTTTATTTGTCCGGTGGTAACTGCCCAACCTACTAAATTATTTACAACCAAATCAATTCTTAATTTTGGTGAAATACCGTAAGCAGTGGAATTACGCATAAAAGTAACAGCAAAATCATCAGTAGCCATTGGAACAATATCTCTTTCCGAGTAAACTTTTGACTTTGCATAAGCTGTAACCGGATTAAATTCGGCTGTTTCGTCTAAAGCAATATCGCCATCAGCAATTCCGTACAAACTGCATGAAGAGGAATATATAAATTTTTCGACACCTACTTTTTTTGCCAATTTAGCTATTTCTACCGATGCTAAATGGTTGATGTCGTAGGTAAGTTGTTCGTCTAAATCGCCCAGGGGGTCATTAGATAAAGCTGCCAGATGACAAATTGCATAAGCACCTTCTAAATCTTTTTCCGTAATTTTCCGGGTATCTTTTATTATTTCGGTAAAACCTGTTTTAGGAGGATAAAACTCACAATCTTTGCCAAAGTAGTTTGTGTCAATACCTACTACTTCATAACCTTTTTCTAATAATAAAGGAACCATTAGTGAACCAATGAATCCTGAATGTCCGGTAACAATAATTTTTTGCATTTGGTTTTTGTATTTATAGTTTAATAATTGATTTTTTAAAATTTAATCATTCCATATTTTCCACTCAGCTTTGCCGGTATCCCATAGCTTGTTCAAATGGTTTAAGTCTCTTACTGTATCGGCACATTCCCAAAAACCTTCATGTTTAAAGGTCATTACTTCACCTTGCGTAGCAAGTTGTTCTAATGGTCCAAACTCAAAATCGCAATCTTTGTCGGGTTTAAGGAAATCCAACATTTCTTTATTGAAAACCATATAACCTCCGTTTATAATTCCTTTTGATGTTTGGGGTTTTTCTTCAAAAGAGACAACACGACCGTTTTCTTGTATAATTTCGCCAAACATTGATGGCGGACGAACGCCTGATATTGTTACCAGTTTGCCATGTGCTTTATGATAATCAACTAACTGGTTTATATTTATGTTGGATACACCATCACCATAAGTTAGCATGTTTACATCATCAAGGTATTTTTCCAGGCGTTTAATCCTACCGCCTTTTAGGGTGTCCAATCCGGTATCTACTAATGTAATATTCCAGTCATCTGATTCTGCATCTGTATTATAAAAAGTAACATCACCGGATTTTGTATTGATGGTGAAATCGTTGTTGTGATACTTTATATTGTAAAAATAATCTTTAATAAGATTTCCTTTATAGCCAAGTGCTATAACAAAGTCTTTATAACCATAGTGGGCATAAATTTTCATGATGTGCCAGATAATCGGTCTTCCGCCAATATCAATCATTGGTTTAGGAATTAATTCAGATAAAGAGCCTAAACGGGTACCGTAACCACCTGCAAGAATTACTACTTTCATTGGTTTGTTTTTAGTTTTATGGATTAATTTGAAAATAATAAGACCTAATAGCCTTAGTTTTCAGTGTTTTAAAAGTAATTTGACTTTACTTATTTCGATAAGAAAATTAGTAACATTATTGACACAAAAAGCAAATTTGTTATATATGTAATAAATTCTTTGATGAATGGTTGTAATTGTTGTTTGAACTGATAAAAAGTGTTTTTAAACAGATGTAAAATAGATTTTAAATAGTACCGGGTAAAGCTTGAAAATTTTATTGGCTAAGTTGTGTTTTTTCAATGCTTAATTCTTCGTTTCTGTTATGCAATTCAAGTACTAAATCGCCGGTTGCAAAAACTATTGATACAAAGAAAACTTTTTCAGGATAGAATGAAAAGAAATCCCATGTAAAAAAATAGCCGGTAAGTATTCCTGCAAACCCTAATAATAATGAAATAAATATACTTTTTTCTACATCATCAAAGAATTTGCTTTTGCGAAATTTATTTAGAAGGAACATATATCTGAATAAAAAGAATAAGAATATCGGGAACCCGATAATTCCATATATTAATAAGGTATTCATAAAACCTACATCGTTACTGTAATAAGTTTTCATGTATTTTGACATTCCGACCCCTAAAACAGGGCTGTATTCAACTCCTTTGAGTACTTTGGGAATATCATTTTCAATCCTGTCGGCAAAAGTACCTTGCTTTAAATTCCCGGATGATGCAATTTTACCTAATTCTTCATATCTTTTAGTAATATTTCCAACAAATTCTTCATTAATAAAACCGGAAGAGAATAATGCAATTACTAATGCAAATCCTATTATAGTCATTTGCACAGCCAGTTTATACCCTTTGGAAGATAAAAAGATATATCCTAAAATGGCAATAGCACCAATCATCATCCAAGAGCGGGTAGCGGAAAGAAAAAAACTTCCTATGGGTATGAATATTGCCATTGATGAAAATCCGGCAAAAAGTTCATATTTTTTATTATTGGCTATTTGAAAACCAAATATTAATACATAAAAAACAATAAGAATACCTTGTACTACGGCTCTTACATCACCGGAGATACTATTTCTAACAAAAACTCCTACCATGCTTGGATCAAATACTGAAATAAACCGGCTGCCAACATTTATAAGAAATAATTGATCAAAAACAATTAATACGGCATAAGGGAAGAGCAGGTAACCAAATTTTAATATTTCTTCTTTATTATTGACTAAACGTAAATAGGAGAATACGATACCGAAAAAGAAAAAAGGACGTAATGTGTTTACAAAAGGTTTTAATTCTGTGCCCAGAAAAAAGCTTACCGGAATAGAAACCAAAAGCAGGTAAAACAGGAAAAACTCTAATGGCTTATTTAATAAAAATTTTATTTTTACATTGGTTTGAAAAGCTTTAAAAATAGATATAAAAAGAAATAAATCCATGGGTGTAAAACTGAATCCTGAAACCACAGAGTAAAACGGCAAACGAAAGAAGGCATCTTGTGTTCGATTGACAAAGAAACTTGCCGGTGCATTAATCAAAATAAAAAAATAAGCAAACCAAAAGTAGTCCTTTTTTGAGCGAAAGGCTAAAATTAAAGGAATTAAGAAAAAAATATCGCGTAAAGTATGATTAAGTTTATATACAGCAATGACGGACGCTATAAAAAGCGCTGTCATTTGAAAAAAGTCCATAACGACTTCTTTTTTAAAATTTGATTGCTGCATCTACGGTTTAATTTGGTTATTGTTTCGTTTGTTAAATTACTAATTCTATATGTTCCTATTTTTATAATTTGACTAAATGTTGAAAATAATTGTTTTATGGACTTATTTGAGTGACTAAAATTAATTTTTGTAATAATCCAAATACCATTCAATAAAATTATTAATTCCTTTTGTAACAGGTGTGTTGGGTTTGTAGCCCAAATCTTTTACTAAATCATCAACATTGGCAAAAGTAGCAGGGACATCTCCTTGTTGAATTGGCATCATATTCTTTTTTGCTTTTTTTCCTAATTTTTGTTCAATAGCAGCTATAAAATCCATTAATTTAACCGGATTATTATTTCCGATGTTATATATCTTATAGGGAGCGATTGAAGATGAAGGTTCAGGTTTTTTTCCTGACCAATTAGGATTTCCTTGGGGTGGATGATCAATCACTCTGACAATTCCTTCTACAATATCATCAATATAGGTAAAGTCGCGTACCATATTTCCATGATTAAAAACATCAATAGGTTCATTGTTTAATATTGCTTTTGTAAATAAAAATAATGCCATATCAGGACGCCCCCAAGGACCGTAAACCGTAAAAAAACGCAAGCCTGTAGTTGGTAGATTAAAAAGATGACTGTAGGTATGTGCCATTAATTCATTGCTTTTTTTGCTGGCAGCATATAAACTAATCGGGTGGTCTACATTTTGATTTGTTGATAAAGGCATTTTTTCATTTAATCCGTACACACTTGAACTACTTGCATAAGCTAAATGCTTAACTTTATAATGTCGGCAGGCTTCTAAAATGTTGATAAACCCAATTATATTACTCTGTATATATGCGTCAGGATTGGTTAAGCTGTAACGAACACCGGCTTGTGCAGCCAAGTTGCAAACTTTATCAAATTTTTCATTTTCAAATAAGGTATTCAGAATTTCTTTATTTTGCAGGTCTGCCTTAATAAATTTATAGTTTTTGTGTAATGTGCTATTTATTAACTTATTATCCTTTATGTCCTCTCTGTTTATACCTGATTTTTTCAGTCGGGCATACTTTAAGTTAATATCATAATAATCGTTGATAATATCCAAACCAACTACTTCATCACCTCGTTTAATTAATGCTTCTGCAAGATGAGCACCTATAAAACCTGCTGTTCCTGTAATAAGTATTTTCATATCTTATACTTGTGTAGATTAAAATTTATTTAAAATTACAAAAATAATTAATTTATTACTTGTCTTATGTTCAAAAGTAAAATAAAATAATTCTCTTAAATTAATGTCTTTCATGCTACGAATTAACATTATCTTTTTAAAGAATTTTTTATTTTTTGATGAATGGAAAGTATCATTATTTCAAACTAATACATTTGCTATACAAGATTATTCCTTTCGATGATTAAATAAAGCAAATATAGACTTATCAAGATATAGCATTAAAATTTATTTAGTAAATTTGAATTCAAATCAGAACAAAGATTGACCAAATTAAACCATAAAACGAATGAAAAAACTTTTTATACTGAATGTAATGCTATTGGTATATCTTTCCGTTTACGGTCAGACACTTTCGCCTGAAACGATTCTTTCTTCGGGAGGTGATTTTGCCAATACAGCAGCTCAAATATCATGGACATTAGGTGATTTTCAAACAACGACTTATGTAAAAGATCAAATTGTTCTTACCCAAGGTTTTTTGCAAAGTCAAATTAAGGTAACAGATGTTTTTAATATTGATAATTCGGCTGATGTTGAACTTAAAGTGTTTCCTAATCCTGTAACAAATTACCTGTATATTAAACTTATCTCAAATGAAAATAAAAAATTATCATGGCAATTGATTAATCAAAGCGGTAAAATTATTCGCAATGATGATATTTATAATAAGCAGGCAGAAATAGATTTGGGCACTTATAAAGCCGGAATTTATTATTTAAAAACCTTTTCAAAAGACGGTAGTTTTGTTAAAATATTTAAGATAATACGTATTAATTAAGCTTTTGGTCTTTTAATTCATAAAACTAAAAATAAGGGCAATGAAAAAAATATTATTATTCTTGATTTATGGTGTTTTAAGCGTGCATATGATTTTTGCACAAGTACCTAACTCATTCCGGTATCAGGCAGTTGTAAGAGATGCTTCGGGACAATTAATCGCTAATAAAATGATTTCGTTACGTTTAAGCATTCTTGCCGGTAGTGCTGTTGGAGAGGCTGTTTATGCAGAAGTTTTCCAATATGCTACTAATGAGTTTGGAATTGTTTCGTTAAATGTAGGAAGTGGTTCAACCATTACGGGCAATTTTTCGCAAATTGACTGGAGTAGTAATACCTACTACCTTCAAGTTGATATAGATATTGACGGAGGAGAAAATTATCAATTTATGGGCACATCGCAAATATTGGCTGTTCCTTATGCATTGCAAGCACTAAATGTTGTAAATAAAGATGATGCAGATGCCGATCCTTCAAATGAGTTGCAAACACTATCAAAAAGTGGGAATACGGTTACACTTTCAAATAATGGTGGTTCTTTTGTTGATGAAGTAAATGATGCAGATTCTGACCCCGGTAATGAAATACAAGATTTGAGTTTAAACAACAACATACTTGTGATTACCAATAATCCAAATGCCACACCGATTAATTTATCTGCATATCAGGGAACAAATACTGATGAGCAAACACTTTCTACAAATATAGTTGGTAATATTGTTGAACTTACTATTGGTGGTGGAACCGGTGGTAATACCGTTACTATTGAACTGCCTAATGATTTTGTTAGCCGACAAAACGGGGGGACTTTTTCAGGAAATATTTTTGCACCTAATTTAAGTGGTGTAAATACAGGCGATATGAGTAATGCTGATGTTGTAAATGCGTATAATGCGGGATTTCCTGATCATTTTACTACGGTTGATCGAGTAAAACTAAATGGAATTGAGGCTAATGCTACAGGGGATATGACTTCTTCAGAAATTGTAGCTGCTTATCAAAGTGGATACCCAAATTATTTTAACAGTACAGATCGTACTTTACTAAATAGTATTGAATTTGGTGCCACAGCTGATATGACAAACACAGAGATTGTAAATGCTTACAATACCGGATTCCCTGAACATTTTACAACAGCAGACCGTACTAAAATTAACTGGTTAGGGATAAGTAATAGTTTTACTGTTTCCGGAGGGCATACTGTTCAATTTAATTCACAAGGAAATACCATTCTCACGCTACCTGTTACCGGAACATTGGCAACGGAAAGTTATGTACAAAACAATTTTTTAACAGCTAATTTATTAGATGGAAGAATATTAGTGGGTGAAAATGGTACTGCAATACAATTAGATGCACGTGGAGACGGGCAAATTCTTATTGGTAATGGAAACAATTTGTTTTCCCGTCCAATCACCGGTGATATTTCTTTAACAAATATGGGTAATGTCACAATCAATAGTATTGGAGGGAATGCTATAACATTAGGTGGTAGTTTTAGTACAACCACAGATAATATAGTTTTAAATGCTAACCCTGCAGGCTCTAATGTAACTTTGCCCGTGAGCGGTACCTTAGCTAATCAAACATATGTAGATAATCAAATAGCGGCAAGTAATGCTTTAAACAACGCTCAAATATTTGTGGGGAATGTAAGTAATGTAGCTGCAGGAGTAACACTAAGCGGTGATGCCACATTATCGAATGATGGAACTTTAACATTGAGCAATAGTGGAGTAACAGCCGGAACTTATACCAGTGTAAGTGTTGATGTCAAAGGAAGAGTAATCTCAGGGAGCAATCCTACCACTTTGAGCGGTTACGGTATCACAGACGGATTGTCAACCACTTTGGCAAACGGCAATATTATTATAG
>JALSLF010000379.1 GCA_026988445.1 Bacteroidales bacterium | reverse complement strand
TCCCAATCAATAATTGACTTATCCTTTACGGGATATATCTGATTATCTTCGATAATCAGTTTAATTTCAGCATCCGCAAATTCAGAAGATATATAAAATTCAAAAGCAACTGCCGATTGTGTAAGTACTTGGCACTCACCATTATTATGTATAATTTCTCCGTTTATTACAAAATCGTCATTTTTATTTGTACGTAAATATTCAATTTTATTATGCACAATTTCTTGTAAGTTCATCTTTATTGTTTTTAAAATTTTATCAGCAAACTTATTGAATCATATTATTATTAATTTTATTTTTACAGAAAAGTTTTTAACATTTTATACATTTATATTATGACAAAAAAAATATATCTACTCGCATTTAGCTTTTTGCTTTTTATTAGCAGTTTTGCACAAAATACCTACAAGGAAATTACCCTTGATGATTTAATGAAAAATTACACTTTTTGGGCAGAATCGGTTTATGGTTTACGCTCAATGAATGATGGTGTACATTACACAACTTTTGACGAAACAGCAATTGTTAAATACAGTTATGCCACAGGAAATATTGTTGATACTATTCTGGAAACAAATGATTTATCAATAAAAGGGGTTTCGGATTACCGGTTTAATGATGATGAAACAAAAATTATTCTGGAAACTGATGTAGAAAGCATTTATCGCCATTCTTATACGGCAAAATTTTATGTTTGGGATATTGACACTAAAAAATTACTGCCTGTATCGGATAAAGATAAACAACAGTTAGCAACTTTATCGCCGGATGGTAAAAAAGTAGCTTTTGTATATAAAAACAACATCTATATAAAAAACTTAGAAAGCGGTAAAGAAACAGCAGTTACTACCGATGGAGAAAAAAATAAAATCATAAACGGAGCTCCCGATTGGGTGTATGAAGAAGAATTCGGATTTAATCAGGCATTTTATTGGTCGCCCGATGGTAAAAAAATTGCCTATATACGTTTTGACGAAAGCAAAGTAAAAAGTTTTAGTATGCAAATGTTTGCGGGGCAAGCACCCCGTTTGGAACAAAATGCTTTGTATCCTGAAATTCGTACATGGAAATATCCGAAAACCGGTGAAGACAACTCTGTGGTGTCTGTTCATATTTACGATGTAAATACACAAAAAACAATAAAAGCAGATATTGGTTCGGAAACAGATATTTATATTCCGCGTATTCGCTGGACAAAAAATCCGAACACTTTATCAATTATCCGCTTAAACCGTTTGCAAAATAAATTGGAAATATTGTTTGCCGATGCACAAAACGGAAATACAAAGCTTATTTATACCGATACAAACAAATACTACATTGGCGAAGAAACTTTGGATAATTTAAAATTTACCCGAGACGGAAAATATTTTGTAATCAGTAGCGAACGCGACGGGTATCGCCATATTTATTTATACACTGTTGAAGGTAAATTAGTAAAACAACTTACCAAAGGGAATTGGGATGTGATTGATTTTATCGGATACGATGAAAACAAAAAAATATGTTACTACATTTCAAGCGAAGAATCGCCTGTAAAACGTACCTTGTATTCGGTTAATTTAAAAGGAAAAAAGAAAAAATTAAGTACCCAATCGGGAAGTAATCGAGCAGCATTTAGCAAAACATATAAATACTACATAAACTATTTTTCAAATGCACAAACGCCCAATTATGTAACGCTGCATAATGCAAACGGAAAACTCATTCGTGTTTTAAAAGACAATAATGCGCTAAAAAAGAAAGTAGAAGAATACGGCGGACTACATAAAGAATTTTTCACAT
>JALSLF010000378.1 GCA_026988445.1 Bacteroidales bacterium | reverse complement strand
AAAGTAAAGTTTAATTATTTCTATGTTATTTGACTTTTACACAAAAAAGATAAAAGTATTCGTAGCAGAAGTGTCGGAAGATGTCTTACCGTTAAAAAACCTATTAGAAAAGGTTTTGGAGCGGGCAGGTATGGATGTGTTGTATCCGGATGCAAACAATATACAAAATGAATCGGAATTTATAAAACAGACTGAACGCTTAATACAAGCTGCCGATTGTTCCATTCATTTACTGGGAAAAGAACATTTGAACACAAAAATTGAAGAAAAAGGTATTTTTTTGCAAGATTTTCAGTTTACCACAGCACAAAAACAAAGTGATCTGCCCGAAAATGATTTCAAAGTATTTGTTTGGCATCCTGAATTCATCTCAGAAAATGGTGTAGCTCCTGAACAGGATAAATTTATACGTTCCGTTCGACAGCGCATACATCATAACATGATATTTTCCAATAAAAATTCAGCAATTGCATTTGTTGAAGACATGCGAACAGTAATGTATTCGGATAAACACAGTAGTTATGATATTCACGAAACCGATTTATTTTTTATATACAACGAACTGGATGCCGATTCGGCAAACGGAATCATTGATTTAATAGCCGATGTAATAGATATACGTAAAATAGAAATTACTTTAAGCGATGCTGTAGATTATTCGGAATTAGTAGTACAACAAATTGAAAAATCAAAATTTGTAGTTATTTACTTTCAACGAACCCATGATTGGGCAATTCCATTTGTTCAGCAAGTATGGAAAAAAATCGGGGGTGCATCATCGAAGGTACCCTTATTGTTTATTGGTGATGCAAATATTGAAGAAAATACAGAAGTTGATTTCGAAGCACCCATGGTAATTACGCAAATAGTAGCACAAGAATTAATTCCTATTGAAATAAAAGTACAATACGATAAAGTAATTGAAGCAGAAGAAGTATGATGAAAGAAAAAATACGTCCATATCCGGGTTTACGCCCATTTACCGAAGAAGAATCAATTTTCTTCAAAGGACGTGATTTGCACATACGCCAAATTATAAAACAATTAGAAGACAAAAAAATTACCATAATAACCGGTGCTTCGGGAGATGGAAAATCATCCTTAGTATATGCCGGAGTAATACCCAATGCTCGTGCCGGATTTTTTCATGCCGAATATAATAATTGGTTAATTTGCGATTTCAGACCGGAACGTTCACCACTGACAAATCTTTCAGAAAGCCTTTCCATACACATGGGTTTAGATAATCAATATATTGAAAGTGAGCTGAAATTAGGTTTTTCTTCACTGGTGCAATTATATAAAAACTCAGATTTCTACATTGATAAAACGGGTGAAGAGTGGAAAAATGCCGATGAAGAAGACCGAAAAATATTAAAATCAAAGGCGGCTAATTTATTTATTTTGGCAGACCAGTTTGAAGAGTTTTTCACAAACCCGGAGAATTATTTAAATGGAGTTCCTTCGGAGGAAGCGTATCTGACAATAAATTTGTTGCTTGAAACAGCAAGTATTTCTATTCTCGAAGATTTACCTATTTATTTGGTATTCACTATGCGTTCCGATTTTATCAGTCAAAGTGTTGCGTTTAAAGGTTTACCTGAATTTATTGGATATAGTCAGTTTTTTGTGCCTCGCTTACAGCGTAATGAATTACAACAAGTTATTGAAGAACCTGCAAAATTGGCAGGCGGAAAAATATCAAAACGTCTTACGGAAACCATCATTAATGAACTGCAAGAAGGCTTTGACCAACTGCCTATTATTCAGCATACACTCAGTCAATTATGGACAAGTGCACGAAATGGTGAAGACGAAATGGATTTAGTTCATTTAGTAAAATTAGCCGGCTTACCAACAAAATATCTAACAGAAGAAGAGCAACAAGATTTTAAAAACTGGTTGAAAACGCAAGAAGGCTTCAAACATGAATTTTACAATCGTGCCAATTTATCAAATGTTTTAAATACCCATGCTAATATCCTGTACGAAACGGCATATTTATATTACATGGAATTAGTTGAATGGGGCGATAAAAACATCAGCGAAGAAGATGCCAAAATGATTATTAAAGTAGCTTTTCAGTCTTTAACCAAAATAGACCAAGGAAGAGCTGTTCGTAACCGTGTAACACTTAGAGAGATAACTGACATAATCAATAAAGAGCATATTTCTTACGAAACAGTATGCGGTGTTTTAAATATTTTCCGCTTACCCAAAAATAATTTTATTCGCCCTTATATTGAAGAAGATGATATTGAGAGTCAGTTTTTATCGGCAAATACCGTATTGGATATTACCCACGAAGCCTTAATACGTAACTGGGATTTGCTTAGCTATTGGGAAAATGAAGAAAAAGAAAATTACAATGATTTTTTAGATTTTAAAATTCAATTGCAAAGATGGTTAGACCATGATAAAGCAAAAGAGTTCTTATTGCCTTTAGGTACGCTGGTTCATTTTGAAAAGTGGTATAAAAAATTTCAACCCAATAAATACTGGATAGCCAAATACGATAAAAGTTTTGATTCTGTTGAAATACAATTGGAAAGAGCAGAAGTACTTGCCGAGAATATCCAAGAATATTTGCAGGAAAGTAGGGCTGCCATAAAAGCAATTGAACGAAAGAAAAGAGTACGAATGCTTGTTTATTTTATTATGTCCGTTTTTGTAATCGCGGTACTTTCCGGTTTTACATGGTGGGCTATGCAAGAAAAAAAACATGCAGAAAAACAACGAAATTTAGCGGAAAAACAAAAAGAACTCACGGAAATTCAACGTAAATTTGCCGAAGAACAAAAAAACAAAGCAATTGCAGCAACCAAATTAATGCAAATAGAAAAATTGAAAGCCGATAGCAGTGCCTATCAAGCCCTTTTGGCCAAAAGACAATCGGACAGTGCAAAAGAGTATGCTATTGCCATGAAAATTTTGGCAGAAGAGCAATCGCAAAAAGCTAAAATTGAAGCAAAAAAAGCATTAAACGAAAAACAAAAAGCCGATGAGGCAAGAAAATTGGCCGAAGAAGCCAGAAAGATTGCCGAAGTTGCCAGCGATAGTGCTAAACGCCTTAGTTATTTGGCACTTGCAAGAACACTTGCTTTGAAAGCCCAAAACCGCTATGAAAATCCACAACTTAATTTACAATTAGCTATTCAGGCATATGTATTTAACAAAGAATACGGTGGCTCATCACGAAATCCTGATGTTTATAATGCTTTGCGGTATGCTTTGCTGGCAAATGGTTTGTCAAATATATTAGATATTACCAATGAAAAAATAATATCGTTTTATGTAATGGGACAAAACTTATTTATCCATACAAAAAACAATAATTTAATTATTTACAATGTTAAAAATCGTGAAATAATTAGCAAAGAGCTACTTTTTAAAACAAAAATTCCGGTAAATACTTCCTATTTCTTAGACGATAATATGTTGGTTATTGGTTTTGAAAACCGCGAACAATACCTTTTATTTATCAACGAAAAAGAAAGTTATCGTTTACGCGGACATACCGGATTAATAAGAAGTGCAGACATTAGTCCTAATGGAAAAGAATTTGCAACTGCCGGTCGTGATAGAACCATTAGAATATGGAAAGTAGCTAAAAAATCGCAAACAGAAATTAAAAAAATTAATTTGGATGCTAGAATAAATGCTATAAAGTATCTTGCTGATGGACAAAATATTATAGCAGCTCTAAGTAACGGAAAAATCATTCAATGGAACATTCAAAGCAATGAAACAAAACTGCTTGCCAAGAGAGATAATGTTCAGGCTATTTCAATTGGAATTAATAATAAAAGAAATATGCTTGCGGTAGGTTTTGAAAACGGAAGCGTATTAATTTTCCGTTCAAATGATTTAAATAATCCGAGAAACTATTTATTAAGCAATACAGGAATAAATGCAATTGACTTTAATTCAAGCGACTCTTTACTTTCCGTATCAAAAGAAAATAAGCAAATTAACATAGATAATTTACAAAATATGCATTCAAATTCAATTAAAATTTTTGATCATGATGTAAAAGTGCGTAATTTAATATTTTCGCAAAAAGACAGATTATACGGGTTATGTGAAGATAATACCATACGTTATTGGGAAAAAGACAATAAAATATATGCTGTTAAAGTTAAATCTATGATTGACCATGTTATGACCAAAGAAGATTGGGATAATTATGTGGGCAAAAATGTACCTTATGAGCCTGTTGAAGCCAATCATCATCCATAAATAGGAAAACAAAAAAATATTGCTTGCAACAATTTTGCAATTTTATCAATCTATATTATAAACGCTAAGTTTTATAAAAATGTATAAAAAATCTTTAAAAATACTACTGATATTTATCCTTAGCTTTACTACGACACTTGCATATTCGCAAACGAATTGTAATGAACGAATTGCCGATGCCGAAAAACTATACGACGAAGGTAAATACAGTTTGGTTATTGAACAAATGGAAAACATAATTGAGGAATGTAATTTAAAAGGCAATAAAAAATACGAAGTATTAAAATATCTTGCAGCCGCAAATTATGAATTGGATGAGTTGGAAAAAGCCGATGACTACATGCGTCTTTTTTTGAAAAAAAAGCCTTATTATGAAATAAACTTAAACAATGACCCTGTAACATTTATAGAACGTATTGATTATTTTAAAAAATGGCCTTGGCTTGAAATAGGATTAAGTGGAGGAAAACCCTTTAACAATATTATTGTTGATTCTATTTTCCCTGTACTTGATACTGCAAGTACTGATTATAATCAACAATTTACAACACAATCGGCATATTTTGCTTCATTTAATTTGGTGGTAAATTTAAACAGATTTTTGTCTATTGGAACAGGAGCAAGCTATTCACAACAAATTATAGCACAAACTATTCCCATGTTTCAAGGAATAGATTTTAACTACTCCGAAAAAATGAAACAAATTTATATTCCTTTGTTTTTAAAATTTTCGTATCCTATAAAAAATATTGTTCCTTCCGTATATGCTGGCGGCGAATATATCTATATGTTAAGCTCAGAATATTACTATAACTACACACAAAACGGAACTTACGACCAAAAATATGAGTTTTTAATTGCTCAAAGAAAACGCTCGGATGAAGTTCTTGATTTGGCTACAGAACGAAATCAAATACGCTTTTCAGCAATTGCCGGTGTACAAATTGCCTACAAAATGAAAAAAATGAAAATTTTTGCAAATTTTAAATACCGAAAAGAGCTAAATTACTTTAATAATACCGATACAAGATATAATCGATTAGACATGTATTTAACTAATTATTATGTTTTTCCTGATATCCGGTTTGAAAGCTATGAAGTATCTGTTGGCTTTACTTATAGCTTCTTTTACAAAGTAAAATCAAAATATTAAAGCATAAAATCATGAAAATAAGATATTTAATAATTGTGTTTTGGACATTACTTTTTTACTCCTGCGAAAAAAGTAATCCGGAAATTGCCGGTGCCGGTGAATTAAGTTCAATATCATATCAAGAAAAAATTTATGCACAACCTATTGTTGTGGATAATCAAATTGTATCGGTACAAAATAAGGACAATGTCAATTTTTTAACAGCTTTTAATAATACAGGTTCTATTGAATGGAATATTGATATTGATGATTATATTATTCAGGGTACAAATTATGATAATGTACCTTATTTATTCTTATCAAAAAATAAAAATAACGATGTATTTTTAAATTTTTTAAATGACAATAACAATGGTAGTGAAATAATAAAAACGGTACGGTTTAATAAAAACGGTGAATATATCAGCCAATTTACCGATAGTATTCATCAAAATCTACCCAACTTTGTTTCAGCAGCAAGACGTTTTACCGGCTTGGGTGTTTTACCTTTGGATAATGGTAATGTATCCGTTGTGTCTTCATTAACGGTTCTAACTAATCAGCATACATACATTCAAATGTCGGAATATAATTCGGAAGGATCACATTTAAATGACACTATATACACATTAGATGAATTAATTAATCCCTATCAGGTATTTTTAGCCTCCAATAACCGGTTAATTTTTCAAACAGGCGATGGATTTGGAATAACACGTTTTGTTATCTTCAATCCGGGAACCGGAGAAATTTTTACCAGTCCGGAATTTCCTGTTTTTGATTTACTCTCATTTTATGAAAACTCAAAAGGAAACTTTATATTTACTGCAAGTGCTTTTGTTGACAATTTAAGCTATTACGGAATAATTATATCCATCTCTTCAAATGCAGAATATTTATGGCATCAGGTTTATACAGAACAAACAGCATGGTTATTAACATCGGTAAGTGAGCTTTCGGACGGTTACATATTTACGGGATTTGATATTACCGGACAGTTGTTAAACGAATTTGATTGGCGCAGTTCATTAGATAATGAAAAAGTTTTTGGCATTGTAATGAAAACAGATTTTAACGGAAAAATAAATCAAAACACCGGTTGGTCTTACCGGATTATGTCTCCGGCATCAACAGCAGGTGCAGTAGTTTTACAAAATGAAACGGGTGGATACACTGTGTTTGGAGGAAAATATGACCGCGATATACACAGTACAATGATACTCAAACTTAATGAAATGGGAGAAATTGCTAATTAAGTATGAACTTTGATACACTGCATATAGTTTTTGTAGCAAGCACTTTATTTTTTATGTTGCTAAGTATTATTTTTTTAATAAAATACTTAAAAGCAAATAAAAAGTCGAAAAAGCAGATACAAAAAATTAAAAAAAACTTTGGAAAAGAAATTAATTATTTGCAAAAAGAAATTGAAAGACAAAATTTTTTGATAAACCAATTAAAAACGAAAAGCCCACAAACTAAAAAAGCACCGAAAGTAAGCACAAGTACCAACGGGGCAATTAGGGATAATAAAAGCGAAACACAAATTAAGCCTGTTGAAAATCAAAGATTTGAAGACAAAAATAAAAAACTGTGGGAACTAAGTTTGGCATTGCATAAGGAAAAGGAAAAAATTGACCGTGTTAAAAAAGAAATTGAATTTAGGCATAACGAAGTAACAAAAAGTATCAATTATGCCCAACGGATACAAAAAGCTTTACTTCCCGGCGAAGAAACATTTAAAGAGTGCCCCTACGAACACTTTATATTTTTTAGCCCACGCGATATAGTTTCCGGCGATTTTTATTGGCTAAAACAAATAGGAGATTATACTGCAGTGGTTGCGGCTGATTGTACCGGTCATGGAGTTCCCGGAGCATTTATGAGTGTATTGGGTATTTCATTCTTAAATGATATATTCGGAAGAAATAAAATATATTCAGCAAAAGAGGTGCTTGAAAAAATGCGCCAAATGATGAAAAACTCTTTTCATTATAATGGGAATACCAAAAAATTTAAATCAAGCGATGGGATTGATATGGCTTTGGCTATCATAAATAACAAAACATTAGCCTTAGACTTTTCAGGCGCCAATAACCCATTATACATTATCAGAAATAATGAATTAATTATTTTAAAAGCTACCCGTAATCCCGTAGGAAATTATCCTTTTGAAAAGCCTTTTGAATCGGAACAAATTAATTTGCAAAAAGGAGATCGGCTTTACATGTTTTCCGATGGATTTATTGATCAATTTGGTGGAAAAAAAGGCAGAAAATTTCTTAAAAAAAATTTCCAGCGCTTACTGCTTCATATTGCCAAAGAAAATTTGCCTATGGAAGAAGAAAAAGAAATACTTTCCATAGCACTGCACGAATGGATTGGAAAAAAATACAAACAAGTAGATGATATATTGGTACTTGGAATGAAAATTTAATTATTCAACAAATTTATATCCTACCCCCTTAATCGTAACAATATGATTATCTCCTATTTTTTCGCGTAATTTACGTATATGCACATCAATGGTTCTATCGCCTACAATAATATCATTCCCCCATACTTTTGAAAAAATTTCTTCGCGCGTAAATGCTTTTTGCGGTTTTGATATCAATAAAAGCAACAATGAAAACTCTTTACGCGGTAAACTTATTTCTTCATCATCTCTATATACTACATACTTTTCTTTATCGATGATTAAATTGCCTTTTTTTATCACTTGCTCCGATTCGCTTAAATTTTCGTTTTCTTTATAACGCTTTAAAAGTGCTTTTAAACGACTCACTAAAACCTTTGGTTTTATTGGTTTCATTATATAATCATCGGCACCGGCTTCAAAACCCGCTATCTGTGAGTAATCTTCACTCCGGGCAGTTAAAAAAGCAATTATTACATTATTAAAACCCTCTAACTGTCTGATTTTCTCACAGGCTTCCATACCTTCCATTTTAGGCATCATCACATCCATCAGTATCAAATGCGGACGCTTTTTTTCAGCTACTTTAATGGCTTCTTCTCCATTTTCGGCGGTATATACTTTAAATCCTTCTTTTTTCAGATTATAGGATAAAAATTCCAAAATATCTTTTTCGTCATCTACAATCAAAATTTTATATCGGCTCGGCTCCATGTATTTAATCAATTTAATTAATCGACTAATTTATAAAATAAATCAACAATTTTCAATAC
>JALSLF010000377.1 GCA_026988445.1 Bacteroidales bacterium | reverse complement strand
GTGAACCGAAACTATATCTGTAAAATTTTATTTTATCTTTTTTACTATATCTGCCAAAACCTTCCGAGATATTTGCTGATATACTATCAACAGCTTTTACAAACTGCTTTCCTACTGCTTCTTTTGCGAAAAAATCCCATTGGACTACAATATCCCAAACATAATTAGACAAATAGAAAGATATTTTATATGCTGATATGTCATTTAATTTTAAATATCTGGTATTCATTTATATGTATTTAGTTTTTATTCTATTGAATCATCTGCTAAAAGTTGGCAATTTTCAGTAGTTTAGCAATCTGCCAGTGGTCGGACAAGTTTTAACAATTCAACCATCCACCGGCAGTTGAACAAGTTTTAGCCATTTATTTCACAATTTCCCCATTCAAAATTACCGTATCAATTAAATTGCTTGCATATGCATAAGGCATAAATTCAATACTCGGGATTTCTTTAGTGATAAAAATATTTGCTTTTTTACCAAGAGCAATAGAACCAAGTTCTTCGCTTAAACCCATCGCGTAAGCGGTATTAATAGTTGTTGCATTTATGGCCTCTTCGGGCAGCATTTTATAATTAATACAAGCCAATGACATCATAAATTTCATATTACCCGAAGGAGAAGAGCCCGGATTAAAATCGGAAGCAATAGCAATAGGTAAACCCGCTTCCATCATTTTGCGTACCGGCGAATATTCCATGCCTAAGAAAAAGGCTGCTCCGGGTAAAATAGTAGGCATGGTTTCCGAATCTAAGAGTGCTTTAATTTCATTATCGCCAACATATTCCAAATGATCAACAGAAAGCGCATTGTATTTTACACCTATTTGCACTCCCCCCGAATAATCCAATTCGTTGGCGTGTATTTTCGGACGCAAACCGTATTTTATACCTGCCATCAATATACGGTCGGTATCTTCCACCGTAAAAAATCCTTTGTCGCAAAATACATCAATGTAATCGGCTAAGTCATCGGCAGCCACTGCAGGAATCATTTCGTTAATTACCAAATCTACATAATCACTTTGCTTGCCCTTATATTCGGCAGGTACGGCATGTGCACCAAGAAATGTAGCTTTTATCTGCAGGGGCATGTCTTCTTTTAAGCGTTTAATCACCCGCAACATTTTTAATTCCGATTCGGTATTGAGTCCGTAACCGCTTTTTATTTCTACCGCTCCGGTTCCTTGTCCGATTATTTCTTCAATGCGTTTTTTGGCATCTTGATACAATTCCTCTTCGCTTGCTGCTTGTAATCGTTTGGCTGAGTTTAGAATACCACCGCCCCGTTTGGCAATCTCTTCGTAAGATAAGCCTTTTATTTTATCAATATATTCAATTTCGCGACTGCCGGCATAAACTAAATGTGTGTGCGAATCAACAAAAGAGGGAAAAACCATTTTACCGCTTGCATCAATTATTTTATCATTTTTATTTAAAGATAAAACATCGGGCTTTATTTCTTCCATTTTCCCGAAACCGGTAATTTTATCTTCATCAAGCAGTAACCAGGCATCATCTATACTATTGATTTTTGCCATATCTCTGCCGGATATTTTTAATCTTATTTCAGTTTCGGTTTGCACCAGCTTTTTTATATTTTTTATTAATATCTTCATCTTACTTGAATATCAAATTATTTTTCGGTTTAAAATTATATATATAGATTTACACGGCAAAATTTTAGTGCGTAAAACGTTTTTTTATACTGTTCGCTTTTATCAGGTAATAATATAACGGCTTTAAAGCTGTGGCAAGGTACCTTAAGAGCATATAAATATATTTTTAT
>JALSLF010000376.1 GCA_026988445.1 Bacteroidales bacterium | reverse complement strand
CGCCATATCCGCCTTTTGCACTTTCACGTGAACGAAAAACACCGGTTGACTCAATAACCACATCAGGAGTATCCCCCCATGGAATATTTGCAGGGTTTCTTTCTTCGCTTACTTTTATTTTTTTACCGTCAATGATGATTCCTTCTTCGTCATATTCAACTTTACCGCTGAATTTTCCTTGAGTAGAATCGTACTTTAATAAATGAGCAAGCACTTTGTTGCTGGTTAAATCATTTATACCAACAATTTCGTAATCGGTATTTTCAAGAATTATTTTGAAAACGTTTCTTCCGATTCGACCAAATCCGTTAATTCCTACTTTAATTTTTGACATAATTATAATAAATTTAATAAATAAATTGAATTCTGCGTTAAAATTGACTGCAAAAATACGATTTTAAAATTAAAACATCAAAAAATTTGAGAATTGAATTGAATAATATCACCTTTGTAAAAAATTTCATAAAAAATGGATTTAAAAAACAGAATAGCTGCATTTAATAAGCTGGGAACGTATCTTAGAGATATTGACATGCAGGTGAAACAGGAAATAACTATTGAACATTTTAAACATGTTTTGCAGCAGGCATCGTTAAATAATGAGTGGTTTACTATTGAAAATATTCTTTTTTCGATAAAAAATATTGCTGAAAGCCTTTCGGAACAAAATTTAAATAAATGGCTGAATAATTACCCTGAGATTGAAACTTATAATCAATCAAAAAATGTAGCACTTATTATGGCGGGTAACATTCCGTTGGTTGGATTTCACGATTTACTATGCACCTTAATTTCAGGGCATAAAGCCATTGTAAAACTATCAAGTAAAGACGATGTATTACTAAAAGCTATTGCCGAACTTCTATATCAAATAAATCCTGAATTTAAAAACTACATTCATTTTACCGATGAACGACTTAAGAATTTTGATGCGGTAATTGCTACCGGCAGTAACAATTCAGCTCAATATTTTGAATATTATTTTGGAAAATATCCGAACATTATACGTAAAAACAGAAACTCGGTAGCTGTTTTAAGCGGAAAAGAAAGTAAAAAAGAATTAGAATTGTTGGCAGAAGATATTTTTATGTATTTTGGCTTGGGCTGCCGTAATGTTTCAAAACTTTACATCCCGGATGATTTAGATTTGGACAAGATATTTAAAGCGGTGTATCATTATAAAGATGTTATTAATCATAACAAATATGCGAATAATTATACCTATAATCGCTCGGTTTATATGATGAATAAAATTGATTTTTTTGAAAACGGTTTTATGATACTTAAAGAAGATATAGGGATGAGTTCGCCCATTTCGGTTGTTTTTTATGAACGTTATAAAAATTTAGAAACGGTTAAACAGCGTTTAGAAATAGATAAAGAACAAATTCAATGCGTAGTAAGTAATGTAAAAGATTTACCCCAACAAGTAAGCTTTGGTAAAGCACAAAAACCGGAACTTTGGGATTATGCAGATAATGTAGATACATTGAAATTTTTACTTCAATTATAGATATATTCATTTGAAGTCAACAACAAATGAAAAATACACTCATAGTAATTATTGGTCCAACCGCTATCGGAAAAACAGATTTGAGTATCTATTTAGCTCAAAAATTAGCTGCTGAAATTATCTCTGCCGATTCACGTCAGTTTTACAAAGAGCTGAAAATAGGAACTGCTGTACCTGATAATGCTCAATTAAAAGCTGTAAAACATCATTTTATCGGAAACAAATCCATACACGATTATTACAATGCCAGCAGTTTTGAGTTTGAAGTAATCAATTTAC
>JALSLF010000375.1 GCA_026988445.1 Bacteroidales bacterium | reverse complement strand
TTACCCATTTCTTCGCGGGCTTTTTGTGCCGACTCCAGTGCCTCTTCAATTGAATCTTCTCTTTCTTTAAGCGAAGATAAGATTGGACCCCAAGCAAATTTTTTCAAGATGTAAAGTACTACCAAAAAGGTAAGCAGCATCCAAAAAAGCAGTCCGTAATCAGGTGTAACTAATCCCATATTCTATGATTTTATATAATGTTCGATTTTTTTTTCGTTTAAAAAAGAACTCCTGCCTCAACCAACCGTTTACGGCAGGAGTCTTTTTTTGTTTTATACAAACAGAATTAACAAACAAACAACAATTGCAAAGAAAGCAACACCCTCAATAAGGGCAGCCGATACAATCATGTTTGAACGAATATCTCCAACTGCTTCGGGCTGACGGGCAATGGCAGCAACAGCACTTTCACCAATACGTCCAATCCCCATTCCTGCTCCAATGGCAGCGATTCCTGCGCCAATTCCTGCGCCTAACTTTGCCAGACCCACAGCTTCAACGACTTGTAAAATAATTGCTAAACTTAACATGTTTATATATATTAATGGTTAATAAAAATATTTAAAAAATTTAATTAATTAATGATGTTCTTCCGTCGCCATTCCAAAATATAAGGCTGAAAGAAGTGTAAATACATAAGCCTGAATAAATGCTACTAATAATTCCAGCATCGACATAAATATTGTAAATGCAATGGATACTACCGATATTCCATATCCTGCAAAAATGTTTTTTTCTCCAAAAATAAAGATTAGGCTATAAAAACCCAGTACAATTATATGTCCGGCTGTAATATTGGCAAACAAACGCACCATCAATACAAATGGTTTGGTAAACATTCCCATAATTTCTACAATGGGCATTAATGGTATCGGAATTTTTAACCACCAAGGTACCCCCGGTGTATTTACCATATGCGTCCAATAAGCTTTATTACCGTTTATGGTTGTTATGATAAAGGTAAATAATGCCAAAGCCATTGTTATGGTAATATTTCCTGTTAAATTTGCTCCTCCCGGAATAATGGGGACTAATCCTAATAAGTTATTCAGAAATATAAAAAAGAAAATTGTAAGTAAATAGGGCATGTATTTTTCAGGATTTTTTTGAATAGATGCCTTTGCAATATCGTCGCGTATAAAAATGATTAAAGGCTCAAAAAATGATTGCATTCCTTTTGGAGCTTTGCCTTTATTTTTTTTGTATGCATTAGCTACGCTAATGAAAATCCACATGAGTAATGCAACACTGAAAAATAAAGACAATACATTTTTTGTAATGGATATATCAATGGGTCGAACCACGCTTCCATCGGCTAATGTTTCAACAATTTTACCTTTGTTTGGTGATTTTTCATCGTTTTCAATCTTGAAGCCTTTATAGCTTTCATGCCCGTGATGAAATTTAGACGACATGAACACATTTAAGCCTTTTTCTTTACTGTAAACAATAACCGGTAAAGGCAAACTGATATGCTTATGACCAATGGTAAGAATATGCCATTCATAAGCATCACCTATATGGTCAAAAATGAAATGCCCGGGGTCAAATTTTTTCTCCGTTGCCGGCTCATGTTCCGTATTTTTTTCTTCATGTTGTGCTCTAAGAGAAGAAACTCCTAAAAATAAAACAAATGTAAGCAATAATGCATACTTAATCCCTTTATGGGATGTATCTGAAAGTTTCGTTAACTTTTTGATTATCATTTATATCAAGTTTACAGCTTGTTTTTTATATTTTAAATTTATGAGCACAAAAATATAAAAAATATCGAATATTATAACAAAGGATAT
>JALSLF010000374.1 GCA_026988445.1 Bacteroidales bacterium | reverse complement strand
CGTAACGATTCATATTTATACTTATTTAGTTAATAAAATATTTTTATAAGGCTGCAAAAGTATAAATAAATTCATCGTTTACAAACATTTAAACAGAAATTTTATGAAAAATTTTGCTTCTGTATCTAATTTAGTGGAAGTCTTTAATCACAAAAAATATTGGAAAATTCACCTATCAAAAACTCACCGAAACTCTAAATCCGAATTTTTGATAATTATCATAATTTAGTCCAATTTGCCAATCTAATTTTCTATCAGGATTAAGTTTATTATGAAGATTAATAAACTGATAGATATCAGAATCTTTCGGATACAAAATTACGGCAACTATAGCTCCCAGCATGCTTATGCCCATGCCTACACCAATAGCCGTAAAATTCGGACTCTTAGAATTAGGATCGTAAAAAGGAGAACCGGGTTCAAAAACCGTATTTTCTTTTTGTAAAAATGTAAAACCTCCAACAATTAAGCTACTTCCAACAATTCCACCGGTAATTATTGAGCCTAAAGCTATATTTCGTTTCGACTTAATATTATTGAAAGCCGGTTCTAGTTTAGCGTATAATTCCTGATTTTCAGGTTTAATATCCGCCATTAACAAACTTAAACCTTTAAAACTTGAAGCATAATACATATCACCAACCTTAAACCTTTTAGGAACAACAGTTGTACTTGTGTGTAATTGGGCAAAGATTAAATTTGAAACCAAAATTAATCCCATTAATAAAAGTAAATTTAATTTTTTCATCTTGTAATGATTTTAATTATACCTAAATTGAGCGATTATGTACAAAAAAAAGTGCCAAGATATTGAAATTAAAAAGTTTACAAAAAATGTAAGAATACCTGTTGGTATTTGAGTCTTTTTTTGTAAATCTTTTTAAATCAATAGATTGGTGCTTGTTGAAGTAGATAATTGATCAATTTAGGTTATATATCGAGAAATTCCTAATTACCTTTATTCTTACACACACAAAATTTTCTAAGTCTCTATATTTTATCTTTTGATAAAAATAAAATCTCCTCCTTCATCACCAACATTTTGTATATCACCGTATTGTGGAATATTCGGACTGTTATTTCCTACCGGTGTTTCTATTCTATTAAAAAGTTCGCTTGCCGATAAATATTTATCGGTATTGCTTTGTAAACGATTGCTTAAATATTTAAAAAACACACTTTTATTAGGCACTGTTTTTAATGCACCGCTGGTTATCGCATTTCGGCTTTTTAATTTGTATTTTTTTTGTATTGATTTTGATGCACCCTGCAAAACACTACGCGTCCGGAAAATTCCCCCGCTAAAACATGCATCAGCCAAAAGCAAAGTATGTTTTGAGTTTACTTTACGGATATTATCTACCAATACACTATTATATAACCAAGCATCGGTATAGCCTAATTCTGCATCTTTGGGAAGCCAATAACCAATTTCGCTGTTTTCGTCCCAATTACCATGTCCGGCATAAAAAATCAAAAAATTATCATTCTCGCTAACTATTTTTGAAAAATCGTCAAAAGAGCGGATAACCTGACGATAAGTTGGGTTGAGAAGTAGCTTAATATTTTCCGGCTCAAAAGTATAATTTTGTGTTAAAATAGTATATAACTCGCGAGCATCATTCGTAGGCTCTCCTCTTAAATCCGGTATTTTAGGGTCGTCATACTCACTTACACCAATAATTAAAGCATAATATTTTCCGCTTTGTCCCAACTGAGTATTTCCGGAAGTAGCATTCCCTCTATTTACCGTAAAGCTTTTTGTTGCCGATAATCCTTTTTTATCTACCGCAAGTA
>JALSLF010000373.1 GCA_026988445.1 Bacteroidales bacterium | reverse complement strand
CGTCAAGGAAAAATCAATATTACTTTGACCGATCGTTGGTTTAACGAAGGTTCATTACGCACAATATCTTTTGAAGATTTTTACGTAGATAGTGTTCATTTAGAGGGTGTTAAAACTATTGAAAATACAGGGCTAAACGAAGCCGGAAATATGACTTGGACACGCAAAATGACCGATGGTAAACTTACTTATCTTGATGGCAGTAGCATTACTTGGAATTGCGAACGTTATAGCGAGCGCGTTGAAGGTGGTGATACTTGGGTGTTTAGCGATGATGTATATTTAGTTACCGGTGGCAGTAATGGGCTTAATCAAGAAGGCTTGGCATTTACCACAGAGATTACGGTTCCTTTAAAATATGTATTTGGTTGCAGATTTCCTGTTAGTGGTGAATTAACCATAAATATTGAAGGCTCCGAGCCGGTAGTAATAAACTATGGCGATGGAGAGTGTGATAATTTGGCAACACAAACCACCGGAGATGAAACAGTAGAAATAGAGTTAGGTAATAGATAGTTGATAGTAAATTGGTTTATTAAGGTTTGGCTGTCCGGGTAGTTCCGGGCAGCCTTTTTTAGGTATAACCTTAAATCCGCAACTATCTTCTACTGCAAAGCCAAATCGCACACCATTATTGGGAATGCTCAAAAAAACCTTCCGCCGGTAGTCGGAGTAAACACTCACCGTAACTGATGCTACGTCTGCGTTGCTTTTTTCTGCGCTACACCAATACTGATGCACGCTTTGGCTTTTCGCAACGAACATAGCTGCGGATTTAAGGTATAAACTAAATATCATTAAAAATTTACAAAATTTTATAACAGTTAAATTAAAGTCCTTTTGTACCTTTGTATTGTACTATTGTAAAGTTGATAGTAAATTGGTTTATTAAGGTTTAGCTGTCCGGGTGGTTCCGGGCAGCTTTTATTTTATGTGTATAATCTTAACTTAGCAGCTGTGTTTGGTTTTTAAAGATTTTTACATTTTTTCAGGAACATCAATACCCAATAATGCCATAGCTTGTTTTATAACTCGTCCCGTAAGTATTGATAATTGTAAACGAAAACCTTTTAAATCTTCATTTTCTTCTTTCAGGATACTAAAATCATGATAAAACTGATTGTATTCTTTAACAAGTTCATAAACATAATTAGCTATAATTGCCGGATTTTGATTTTCGCCGGCTTCATTTACAATACTTTCAAATTTATTTATTGATTTTATAAGCTGAATTTCTTTGTTGTCAAGCATAAGTGCTTCTTCACGATAATTTTTAGCTTGCAAATTGCGCTCGGCTGCTTTTCTTGCCAATGATTGAATTCGGGCATAAGTGTATTGGATAAAGGGTCCTGTATTGCCATTGAAATCAATAGATTCTTTGGGGTTAAATACCATATTTTTCTTAGGATCTACTTTTAATAAAAAGTATTTTAATGCGCCCAAAGCAATGGTATGAATAATTTTTTCAATTTCATCATTGCTTAAACCGTCGAGTTTACCCAGTTCTTGCGAAATTTGACGTGCAGTATCTACCATATTGGCAATTAAATCATCGGCATCTACTACCGTTCCTTCGCGCGATTTCATTTTACCTTCAGGTAACTCAACCATTCCGTAAGATAGATGTTGAATATTTTTAGCCCATGAAAAGCCTAATTCTTCCAATACAATTTTTAATACTTTAAAGTGATAATCTTGCTCATTACCAACTACATATATGTGTTTGTCAAATTGATAATCTGTGTATCGTAAATAAGCCGTACCAATATCTTGGGTCATATATACCGAGGTTCCATCAGA
>JALSLF010000372.1 GCA_026988445.1 Bacteroidales bacterium | reverse complement strand
ATGTTTGGAAAGTGTTTGGTCATAATTTTAAAGTTTAAGCTAAAAATTCAATCAATTTTTGAACTGCTCGTCCTCTATGGCTAATAAGGTTTTTTTCTTCTGAAGACATTTCGGCAAATGTTATTTTATATCCTTCAGGCATAAAAACGGGGTCGTATCCAAATCCACCGGCTCCTTGTTTGCTTTTGATAATTTCACCGTTTACAATGCCTTCAAATTGATATTTTTCATCATTTAAAATTAAAGAAATAACCGTTTTAAAACGCGCTTTACGGTTTGTTTTATCTTTTAACTCAGAAAGAATTTTTTCAATATTTTTTTCCATGTTTTTTTCTTCGCCGGCATAACGTGCAGAATATACGCCCGGACGACCATTAAGAGCCTCAATTTCTAAACCTGTATCATCGGCAAAACAATCTATATTGTATTTCCTGTACACATATTCTGCTTTTTGCATTGAGTTTTCTTCTATCGTTTCGGCTGTTTCAGGAATATCTTCATTACAACCGATGTCTTTTAATCCTAAAATTTCAAATTTCCCGGATAAAATTTCTTTTAGTTCACGAAGTTTGTGTTCGTTATTTGTTGCAAAAACAATTTTTTTCATTTATTTTTATTAGGGTTTGTAATGAAAAACGACAAATTTACAGCAAAATTTCTTTCAAATCATCTAAACTATTCCCAATTTCAATACTTTTTTTCTTTTTTAATAAACTTTCTTTAAGCCTTTGCGGGATTTTTAAATTGCCTGATATTTCATTTTGAACCGTATCATAAAACTTAGCAGGATGTGCCGTTTCTAAAAATATTCCCTGCATTTTATTGATTTTCAAATATTCGGATAAACCAAGATAAGCCACTGCTCCATGCGGGTCTAAAATATAATTGTATTTTTCATACACATCTTTTATAACAGCACGTGTTTCATTATCGGTAAAACTAAACCCACTAATTTCTTGTTTTATTTGTTCCCAACTGTGATTATATAATTCTAAAATACGCACAAAATTACTCGGATTACCAACATCCATAGCATTAGAAATAGTTGATACAGAGGCGCGCGGTGTAAAAATACCTTTTTGCAAATACTCAGGCACCACATCATTAATATTTGCCGAAGCTATAAAATGAGCAATGGGTAAACCCGATTTTTTAGCAATTAAACCTGCAGTTAAATTGCCGTAATTACCGCTTGGAACCGAAACGGCAATAGGTAAACTTTTATCTTTTATTTGAGCATAAGCATGAAAATAATATACGGCTTGCGGTAAAAAACGTGCTACATTAATAGAGTTTGCCGACGAAAGTTGCATTTTTTTATTTAACTCTTTATCAGCAAAAGCCTCTTTTACCATGCGTTGGCAATCGTCAAAAGTTCCGTTTACTTCAAGCGCTTTAATGTTTTTGCCAAGCGTTGTAAACTGCTTCTCTTGAATTTCACTAACCATTCCTTTCGGGTAAAGAACCACAACGTCAATACCTTCCACATCCAAAAAACCATTGGCTACGGCACTTCCCGTATCTCCTGATGTAGCAACAAGTATGGTAACTTTTCCGGCAACGGATACAAATTTTGACAAGAAACGCGCCATTACCCTTGCGCCAACATCTTTAAAAGCCAAAGTAGGTCCATGAAAAAGCTCTAATGTGTGTGTATTATTGTGAATACTTTTTAAAGGAATGTCAAAATTTAAGGCATCTTTAAGTAATTCCGTTAATTCATTATCGGACAAATCATTACCCACATATGGTTTTAAAAAAGCATAAGCTATTTCCGAAATACTTAAATTTTTAATTTCGTC
>JALSLF010000371.1 GCA_026988445.1 Bacteroidales bacterium | reverse complement strand
TTTAAAATATTGTACTAAAATATAAAATATTATTGTGAAAACCTGTTTAAAATAATTCTTTTTATAAGATTTGATAGTTTCAAAAGAAAAACTATTTAGCTCAAAAATTCTTTGATATTTGCCAAAATTCCTTCTAATAATTTTCTGCGGCTTTCTACCGATGTCCAAGCAATATGTGGTGTAATAATTACATTGTCCAGCTCTAATAAAGGGTTATTTGCAGGAATAGGCTCTTTTTCTGTAACATCAATAGCCGCTGCGCGTATGATTTTATTGCTTAAAGCTTCGTATAAATCCGTTTCGTTAATGATGCCTCCGCGTGCAGTATTTATTATTACAGCCGATTTTTTCATTTGTTTAAATTCATTCAGTGTAAATAAGTTATACGTTTCTTCGCTTAAAGGGGTATGAATACTGATAATATCGCTTTCATGTAAAATATAGTTAAAATCTACTCGGAAATTATCTTTATATTTAACTCCTTTACGTTTGGCAATTAAAATTTCCATACCGAAAACTTCTGCAATTTTAGCAACACGTTTACCAATAGAACCATAACCGATAATTCCAAGTTTTTTGCCTTTTAACTCATAAAAAGGATGATTTAGCATGGTAAAAATCGGCGAAATCGACCAATTCCCCGATTTAGTTTCTGCCGCATATGCTAACAGTGAGTTTTGCAAAGCCAATATCATACTAATTGTATGCTGTGCGACCGCTTCGGTTGAGTAGTTTTTTACATTTTTAACTTGAATACCATGTTTTTCTGCCTCAGGAATATCAATATTGTTCATGCCGGTAGCAGCAACACAAATTAATTTTAATTTTGGGGCACATTCCAACTCCTTTTTTCCGATTATTACTTTATTGGTAATAATAATATCGGCTTCTGCAATACGTTTGCTGGTATCTTCGGATTTTGTTATTTGATATACTTTAAGGTTTCCGAATTTTTCTATTTCACTAATATTCAAGTCTTCGCCTAATGTAGCAGCGTCTAACAGTACAATATTCATAATAGCTTATAATTTAGATTTTAACAAAAATAGTGAATAAAATCGGCAAATAACAATATGTTGTATATCATTTAAAATATCTAGAAATATTGATATTTATCATATTATTGCTTAACTTACCGATTTACTTTTGTTGTATCTAAACTTTAAATACTTATATAATTATGGATTTATCTCATATAGAGCATATTGGAATTGCTGTAAAAAATCTTGAAAAAGCCAAAGAGTATTATGAAGATATTTTGGGCTTAAAATGTTATGCTGTTGAAGAAGTAAAAGACCAAATGGTAAAAACTGCATTTTTTAAAGTCGGGCAAACCAAGATTGAACTTTTGGAGGCAACATCGCCGGAAAGTCCCGTGGCTAAGTTTATCGAAAAAAGAGGTGAAGGTATTCATCATATTGCTTTTGCTGTAGATAATACGGATAAAGCATTATCGGAAGTTGCAGAAAAAGGGATTAAAACCATTGATAAAAAAGCCAGAAAGGGTGCAGAAGGTCTAAATATTGGTTTTTTGCATCCTAAATTTACTTTTGGTGTTTTAACCGAATTTTGCAGTAAGTAAAAAAATACTCACAGAATAAAAATAAAAACATGAACAGGCAAGAAAAAATTAAACAACTAATTGATTATCGCCAAAAGGCACGTCTTGGAGGTGGAGAAAAACGGATTGATAAACAACACGAACAAGGTAAATTTACTGCACGTGAACGGATAGAGATGCTTTTGGACGAAGGCAGTTTTGAAGAGATGGATATGTTTGTAACCCATCGTTGTACCGATTTTGGTATGCAAGACAAAAAGTTTTTGGGTGATGGAGTAGTTACCGGACATGGTACTATTGACGGGCGAGTTGTTTATGTGTATGCACAAGACTTTACCGTATTTGGAGGCTCATTGTCCGAAACTTATGCAAAAAAGATATGCAAAGTAATGGATCAGGCAATGAAAGTAGGAGCACCCATAATTGGAATTAACGATAGCGGAGGTGCACGTATCCAAGAAGGAGTAAATAGTTTAGCAGGTTATGCCGATATATTTCAACGAAATATTATGGCATCAGGTGTGGTGCCACAAATTTCTGCCATATTTGGTCCTTGTGCCGGCGGTGCTGTTTATTCTCCGGCTCTGACCGATGTTGTTATTATGAGCGATAAAACAAGTTATATGTTTGTTACCGGGCCTAAAGTTACGAAAACGGTTACCGGTGAAGATATTACCATTGAAGATTTAGGGGGTGCAAATGTACATTCAACGCGTTCAGGCGTGTCGCATTTTAGAGCCGATGATGAAGAGGAAGGTTTATTATTAATACGCAAAGTATTGGAGTATATGCCACAAAACAACCTTGAAGACCCACCTATTACTCCTTGTACCGACCCCATTGACCGTATTAATGATGAATTAAATGAAATTATTCCTGAAAATCCAAATCATCCTTACGATGTTAAAGATATTATTTACACGATTGTAGATAGGGAAGAGTTTTTGGAGTTTCACAGGCATTATGCTAAAAATATAGTAGTGGGTTTTGCAAAGTTTAATGGTCGCCCCGTTGGGATAGTAGCTAATCAACCTAATTTTCTTGCCGGAGTTTTAGATATAGATGCTTCACGAAAAGCAGCTCGTTTTGTTCGCATGTGCGATGCTTTTAATATACCTATTGTTACTTTGGTAGATGTTCCCGGATTTTTACCCGGAAGTGCACAAGAATATGGAGGTATCATTATTCATGGAGCTAAACTGCTTTTTGCTTATGGCGAAGCTACAGTTCCTAAAATTACAATTACTTTGCGAAAATCATACGGTGGTGCACATGATGTTATGAGTTCCAAGCAATTAAGAGGCGATTTTAATTATGCTTGGCCTTCTGCCGAAATTGCGGTTATGGGACCCAAAGGAGCTATTGAAATTCTTGAAGGAAGACAGATTAGAGAAATTAAAGATACACAGGAACGTAAAGAGTTTATTAAAAAGAAAGAGGATGAATATGTACATAATTTTGCAAATCCTTATCAAGCTGCAAAATACGGTTATATTGATGATGTAATTGAGCCGCGCAATACCCGCTTTAGAATTATCAGAGCACTGCAAACACTGGCTACTAAAAAGGATACAAATCCTCCCAAAAAACATTCAAATTTACCATTATAAACTTAGGATATGATTTTTTTAGATATTAATACAGAGGCTTTAAATGCCGATAATTTAATTATTGCCTTAGTAGGTTATTTGATTGTATTTACAGCATTGGTTTTGTTGTACTTTGTTTTTAACAGTTTACCAAGATTGATAAACCTACAAGCCCGATTAAGCTTACGAAAAAGGGGGCTTGGAGAAATTGCCGATAAAGAAGATTTAAGTATTTCCGGTTCTGAGGTAGCTGCAATTTCGATGGCTTTGCATCTGCATTTAAACGAACTTCATGACGATGAAGAGCATATTATGACCATAAAACGAGTGGCAAGGGTGTATTCTCCTTGGAGTTCTAAAATATATAGTATGCGCCAGCCTTTAAGATAAATCATTAAAATAATAAAAAGTACTTAAGATGAAAACATATAAATTTACGATACGCGGACATGCTTACGATGTTGAGATACTAAATATCGAAGACAATATAGCGGAAATTGAAGTAAACGGAACAAAGTATCAAGTTGAACTTGAAAAAGAAATTAAAAAGCCGAAAACTCCTAAACTGGTACGTTCAAAAGTTCCCAGCCCAACTATTAAAGAGCGAAAAATAAAAAAGAATATTAGTGGAACAGCAACAAAAGTGGTAGCTCCATTACCCGGAACTATTTTGCAAATTTTTGTAAAAGTAGGCGATACGATTAATGCCGGAGACAAGCTTTTAATAATGGAAGCCATGAAGATGGAAAATCAGGTATTGGCAGAAAAAGGTGGTACTATTAAAAGTATTCAAGTTGCACAAGGCGATTCCGTATTACAAAACGATGTTTTACTGGAAATTGTATAAAATTCATATAATTAGCTTATTGTTTGTTCGATATTATAATTATGCATTTAATCTAAACAAGTAAAATATTTGTAAATGAATCCTGAGCGGATTTGTTAATTAATTTTGAAACGGATATTTATTTTTAATGTTTTTACAAATAAAACCGGCTTCGGGATTTTAGATTGAATTTAATTATTAATCTATTAAGCAATAATAAAACTTAAAAATATAAAAAAGTGAAACGACTATTAACAGTATTTGCAATAATAAGTATTTTGTCAATTCTTTGGTTGGTTTTTGTCAAACCCGAAAAAGCCATTGCCCAAAATAATGCAAACATACACCAAACAAGTCAATATCAACCGGTTGATCATCAGTCGGGAGCAATGAAAGGTTTAAATACCTTTTTGAAATTTACCGGTTTTAGAAATGCCACTTTAGGGCATGTTGTAATGATTGCCGTAGGCTTGATTTTTATTTTTCTTGCCATAAAGTATGACTATGAACCTTTGCTTCTTGTTCCTATAGGTACAGGAATTTTGATAGGAAATATTCCTTTTTTACAAAATGCCGGTTTGCAATTAGGTATTTATGAGCAAGGAAGTGTTATGAGTTATTTATATATGGGGGTGGTAAAAGGGATATATCCTCCATTGATATTTTTGGGTATTGGTGCCATGACCGATTTTTCGTCATTAATATCTAATCCGCGCTTGATGCTTTTGGGAGCGGCTGCACAAGTAGGTATTTTCTTAACTTTTATAGGTGCATTACTTTTAGGTTTTGCAGCTCCTGAAGCCGGTGCTATTGGTATTATCGGTGGTGCCGATGGACCTACTGCGATTTTCCTTTCTTCAAAATTGGCAAATGGGATTAATATTTTACCTGATGGGACAACTGTGAAAAACCTTATAGGACCTATTGCTATTGCTGCCTATTCGTATATGGCTTTAGTTCCGGTTATTCAGCCTCCGATTATGAAATTATTGACCAGTAAAAAAGAGCGATTAATTAAGATGAAACCACCACGGGCAGTAACCAAGTTGGAGAAAATAATTTTTCCGATTGTAGGCTTAATACTTACCGGTTTTATATCGCCGAGTGCATTGCCATTACTGGGAATGTTGTTTTTTGGTAACTTATTAAAAGAATCGGGTGTAACTAAGCGTCTTGCGGAAACCGCACGAACATCAATGATTGATATGGTTACTATTCTTTTGGGAGTAACCGTTGGTGCATCAACACAAGCCGATGTTTTTCTTTCTCCGGAATCAATGTTGATTTTTGTTTTAGGAGCATTATCGTTTATGATTGCCACTGCGGGAGGTTTAATATTTGCCAAAATAATGAATTTGTTTTTGCGCGAAGGTGATAAAATTAATCCCTTGGTTGGTGCGGCAGGTGTTTCGGCAGTACCTGACAGTGCGCGGGTAGTTCAAAATATGGGCTTGAAAGAAGATCCGACCAACCACCTATTGATGCATGCTATGGCACCAAATGTTGCCGGAGTAATCGGTTCGGCTGTTGCAGCAGGTATTTTACTGAGCTTTTTACTATAGAATCCGAAAATTTACATTTAAAAGCCATTATTTGTGTTTTTTTGACACTTTAATGGCTTTTTTTATGTCAAAATGTCTGTATTTCATGTGTGGAACAAACTTTGTTTCCTACCCGGTGAAACTAAAAACTAAAATTATGGGAATTTGGACATTTTTTATTCTGTTAACAGTAATTAGTTATATAGTAAGCATTCAATTTCAGAATAAATTTAAAAAATATTCTATGCAGTCCTTGCCTTATTCTCTTACAGGAAGGCAAGTTGCTGAAATGATGTTAGCCGATTACGGCATTCACGATGTCAATATTATGCCTGCAAGAGGATATTTAAGCGATCATTATAATCCTGCAAACAAAACTATAGCATTAAGTCCTGTTGTATATAATGGTAATAGTATTGCATCGGTAGCTGTTGCAGCACATGAAACCGGTCATGCATTGCAACATAACCGTAAATATTTTTGGGTGCATGTTCGCTCCGGCTTAGTGCCTTTGGCTCAGCTAGGTGCGCAAATTAGTACTTGGGCACTACTTGGTGGTATGTTTTTAATGAACGCAGCTCCATGGCTATTGCTTTTGGGAATTGTAGGATATGCTATTTCTGTTTTATTCAGTTTTGTTACTTTACCGGTTGAATTTGATGCCAGCCGAAGGGCTTTAGAATGGATGAAGCATAAAGGAATTGTTGGAGGAACAGATTATCAAAAAGCAAAGGATGCTTTGAAATGGGCTGCCATGACTTATGTAGTGGCTGCTTTAACCTCATTAGCTACATTACTATACTATGTTGTTATGTTTATGGGACTTAGTAGTGATGATTAAGAATAAAGTATCTGCAATTTTCTGTATAATCACTCAATTTTTATAAAAAAAAGGGTTTCGATTAATAGGAACCCTTTTTTATTATCCTAATTTCCCATGACAATGTTTGTATTTTTTACCACTACCACAAGGGCAAGGGTCGTTTCTGCCTACTTTCTTTTCAACACGTACCGGTTGAATCTTTTCTTTTTCTTTTACCGGTTTTTTACGTTCTGTTATTGGTGGGGAATCGTTATAATGTATTTGTGCCTTAAGTAAAAGAGGAATAATACTTTCCTTTTTTCTAATAAATATATCTTGATATAAATTTTCGAGATTTAATAATTCAATATCTAATCTTTTCGTTTTATTAAATAGGTATTCTTCTTCATTTATTTTACAATGAGCTATGAATTTTTCAGAAATGATATGTTTAAGTAACGAATGATATATTACATATTCACTATTCGTTTGGTATGCCATTTCTAAATCTGCTGTAACATTAATTGAATTACCTGCAATAATAAATGGTACCTGTATATTTTTATAATCTCCTCTTTTATAAATAGTTGAAACAATAGGATGTATGATATTGCTTAAATATTTTATTTGATTTTGAATATTTTCTAATGCAGTATTGCATATATGTTTATATACTTCATTTTTACTCATTAAGTCATATTCTTTCTTGTCGAAAGGTAAACTAAGCCCGAATAGATTAAAAAATTGCTTGTTAAATTGTTCAAAACCTGAATATTTGTAATTTTTTTCGACAATAGACAAGCAAATATCTTGAATTGATTTTTTTAATAAATTATCCCAATCTTCCATGACAATGTTTGTATTTTTTACCACTACCACAAGGGCACGGGTCGTTTCTGCCTACTTTCTTTTCAACACGTACCGGTTGAATTTTTTCTTTTTTTCTTGGTGCTTCACCTCCTGATTGTTCGTTGTAATCCGATTTTTGAGTTTTATATTTACTCATATCTAATTTTTTCGGAGCGTGTGCTTGTTTAACATCCGATGGGTCGCTAAAATGTATTTGTGCTTTAAGTAATGATGAAACAATTGTACGATTATTTTTATCCACCATATTTTTAAACAACTCATAAGACTCAAACTTATAAATTAAGAGTGGGTCTTTTTGTTCATAGGTTGCATTTTGAACCGATTGTTTTAAATCATCCATTTCTCGCAGATGTTCTTTCCACGATTCATCTATTGTTGCTAAAATTGTAGTTTTTTCAAAAGCTTTTACTACTTCCTTCGCTTGCGACTCATAAGCGTCTTTCAAATTAACAATTACTTGCAGGATACGGCTTCCATCAGTTACCGGCACTAAAATATTTTCGTACTGATGACCTTGTGTTTCATACACTTTTTTAATTACCGGATAAGATTGCTCTGCAATAAGTTTTGTTTTTTGTTCAAATGTTTTTAATGCAGCTTCATATAGCATTTCAACAAGCTCGTTTGCTCCGAGCTTCATAAAATCACTTTCATCAAAAGGTGCTTCGGTAGAAAGTATTCTTAAAACATCTAATTTAAAATCTTCAAAGTCTGAATATCCGTGATGAGCTGCAATCAAGGAATCGCAAACATCGTAAATCATATTTGCAATATCTACACCCAATCGTTCTCCAAACAAAGCATGACGACGTTGTTTATACACAACTTCCCGTTGAGAGTTCATCACATCGTCATATTCAAGTAATCGTTTACGAATACCAAAGTTGTTTTCTTCAACTTTCTTTTGTGCACGCTCTATAGATTTGCTAATCATCGAGTGCTGAATTACTTCGCCTTCTTCCAGTCCCATTCGGTCCATGAGCTTTGCAATACGGTCAGAACCAAACATACGCATCAAATCATCTTCGAGCGATACAAAAAATTGTGAAGAACCCGGGTCTCCTTGACGACCGGCACGACCACGTAATTGGCGGTCAACGCGCCTTGATTCATGCCGTTCCGTACCAAGAATTGCCAAACCTCCTTGTTCTCTAACACGGTCGCTTAATTTAATATCGGTACCACGCCCTGCCATATTGGTTGCAATGGTTACGGTACGTTCTTGACCTGCTTCTGCAACAATTTCTGCTTCGCGTGCGTGTAATTTCGCATTCAAAACATTATGTTTAATTTTCCGGATATTAAGCATCTTACTCAATAGCTCAGATACTTCTACCGAAGTGGTACCTACTAGTACAGCTCTGTCTTGTTTTACCAGCTCAACAATTTCGTTGATAACGGCATTGTATTTTTCGCGTTTGGTTTTATAAACCAAATCTTCTTTATCATCTCTTGCAATGGGTTTGTTTGTAGGTACTACCACTACATCTAATTTATAGATATCCCAAAACTCTCCTGCTTCGGTTTCGGCAGTCCCGGTCATACCTGCAAGCTTATGATACATACGGAAATAGTTTTGTAAAGTAATGGTAGCAAATGTTTGAGTAGCAGCTTCTACTTTTACGTTTTCTTTTGCTTCAATAGCCTGATGCAAACCATCGGAATACCGGCGTCCTTCCATAATACGACCGGTTTGTTCATCTACAATTTTTACTTTATTATCAATAACCACATACTCCACATCTTTTTCAAACATGGCATATGCTTTCAGCAACTGGTTAATGGTATGTACCCTTTCGGATTTTATTGCATAATCAGAAATCATTTTGTCTTTTTCAGCCAGTTTTTTATTTTCCGGTAAGTCTGATTTTTCAATTCTTGCAATTTCTGATCCGATATCAGGTAGGACAAAAAATTCTTTATCACCCACATCGGCTGCAATTAAATCATGCCCTTTTTCAGTCAGCTCAATTGAATTGGTTTTTTCTTCAATCACAAAATATAAATCTTCTGTGATTTCAGGCATACGCTTGGCGTTTTCAGCCAAATAAATATCTTCTGTTTTTAAAAGCAAAGCTTTAATTCCTGTTTCACTTAAATATTTAATAATGGCTTTGTTTTTTGGTAATCCTTTAAATGCTCTTAAAAGAAGTATTCCACCTTCTTTGGTGTTTCCTTCGCTAATTAGTTTTTTAGCATCTACCAAAAGTTGTGTTACTAATTTACGTTGTGCATTCATTAATTTAACAACATAAGGCTTAAATTCACCAAATAGTTGTTGGTCGCCTTTAGGTATTGGTCCTGAAATAATTAAGGGGGTTCGTGCATCATCAATTAAAACCGAATCTACCTCGTCCACAATCGTGTAGTGATGTTTTCGTTGAACCAAATCATCGGGGCTGATTGCCATATTATCACGAAGATAATCAAAACCGAATTCGTTGTTTGTACCATAGGTTATATCAGCCAAATAAGCTTTTCTTCGTTCGTTTGAGTTTGGTTGATGCTTATCAATACAATCAACCGATAAACCATGAAACTCAAATATAGTTCCCATCCATTCGGCATCACGCTTAGCCAAATAGTCGTTTACGGTTACAATATGAACACCACGACCAGTCAGCGCATTTAAAAATACGGGCAAAGTTGCCACTAATGTTTTACCTTCACCGGTAGCCATCTCAGCAATTTTCCCTTGATGCAGAACAACTCCTCCCATGAGTTGAACATCGTAATGAATCATATCCCATTTGATTTCATTACCTCCTGCCATCCAACGGTTGCTGTAATAGGCTTTATCACCTTTAATTGTAACATATTCTTGTGTGGCTGCAAGGTTTTTATCAAAATCAGTAGCTGTAACTTCAATAGTATCGTTATGGAAAAAACGCGCTGCCGTAGATTTTACAATAGCAAAAGCTTCAGGAAGAATTTCATCCAATACTTCTTCCATTTTATCCAGTACTTTTTGCTCAATTTTATCTATTTGTTCATAAATAGCTTCTCTTTCGGTAATATCTGTTTCTTCAGATTCTGCCTTTGCCTTAAGATTTGCAATTTCTGTTTCTTCTTCGCTGACATAATCTTTAATTTTTTGTTTTAATTCTAATGTCTTTGCACGAAGTTCATCATTGCTTAAATCTTTGATTGTTTCATAAGCTTCTTTTACTTTTTCAACAATCGGCCAAAGTTCTTTAAAGTCCCTGTCTGATTTTTTACCGAAAATTTTATTTAGGAAACCTGTTAGTGCCATATCTTTTGTTAATTAATGTAATTTCAATTTTAATTATTATACTTTATATTTGTTCAAATTTACAAAATACCTGCAAAAGTAAATTATTTTTGGCAAAAGTTTCTATTATTTATGAATTTTTAACTTAGATATCTTCAAAAGATAAATTTGTATTTTATATTTGTAGCACTAACCTAAATTATTTGTTTATGATTTTTAAAAATATTATTTCTTGGTTTAATGCCAATTGGAAAAAAATAGCTTTATGGATAGTTGCTATTGTGATTACTTTAACTGCAGCGGTTTATCAGCGTTTAACCGGACCAACTTATCCTAAAAGGATAAAAGTTGAAATCGGGGATAAAGCCTATAAGTTAAAGTTATTGCGTAGTCATGGCGGTACAACTGATGCACCGGTTGTTTTGCATATTGACAATCCTGATGTAAGTGCTGTTTTACATTTTAAGTATTATCCCGAGCATAAAGATGAAGAATGGAAAGATGTTGAATTTAAACGTGAAGAAGGTGAGTTGCTTGCCTATTTACCAAATCAACCCATGGCGGGAAAATTAATGTATTATATAACTCTAAAAAGCGGAAATGAAATTTATGAATTAGAAAAAGAACAACCGGTAGTGATTCGCTTTAAAGGTGAAGTACCGAAATATGTTTTGTTTCCTCATATTTTCTTTATGTTCTTTGCCATGTTATTAGCTAATGTTGCTGCACTTTATGCTTTATGGAAAATACCGGAATATAAGCGATATACGTTAATTACTTTTATTTTTTTAATTATTGGTGGTTTAATTTTAGGCCCTTTTGTGCAAAAATTTGCTTTTGATGAGTTTTGGACAGGTATTCCCTGGGGTTGGGATTTAACGGATAACAAAACTTTGTTCGGATTTATTTTTTGGCTCATTGCCGTATTAGGTAATCGAAAAG
>JALSLF010000370.1 GCA_026988445.1 Bacteroidales bacterium | reverse complement strand
CATTAAACCATTTATATTTTTAACCACCAAGGGCACAAAGAACACTAAGTTTTGTCTTCGACAAATGTTTTTTATTTACAATATTTATTAAATACAATCTGATGTTTTATTTTTTAACCATCCGCCAGTGGTTGGACAAGTTTTAGCAATATAAGCATTCAACTATTTAGCAATCTATTCCGGTCTTTCTTTCATAATTTTAGCAGGAATACCTGTTGCAATTGCATAAGACGGAATATCTTTTGTAACTACCGAACCCGCTCCGACAATGGCACCTTTTCCTATTTTAACACCGGGCAATACCACAACATTAGCCCCTAACCACACATCATCTTCAATAATAACATCTCGTTCAAAAGGCGGATATGAACGAACTATATTTCGTCCTTTTACATCATATTTTGAGGCAATTATGGTAACTCCGGGACCCGTTAAACAGTCTTTGCCTATAATTACTTTAGCATTATTACCGGCCCAAATCATACAATTACGGTTTATGTTGCTTCGGTCGCCGATACTTATATTTTCCGGATGATTAAATCGTGCCGAAGCACTAATGGGCGTATTTCTTCCTCGCTTCATTACCCGCAAGGCATAAGCATTTTCAAGCGTTAATTCTGCTAAAAAATCAAATGCCTGTCTCCAAAATATACCTGTAAGCATATTTCTTAAAACACGACCAATTAATTTTAGTTTCTTCATTATAATGCTTGTTTTTTTATTTTCAGCTTTTTTGAAAAAAGTTTATGTTCAAATTTCATTACTGATATAGCTTTCTATTCTATATTTGGATTTAAACCCCATCGCAAGGTTGACAAATTTTCCATTTGATCAAAATAAACGTTCAAATGTCCTGTCGGACGATTTGAAGTTTCCTAATGTATCTAATTTCTATTCATAATTGCCATGTATTTATTTTTTGAAATATTTTGATTTAACCAGTTTGTATATTCTTGCATTGTCGTAATCCAAATTTCATCACGTTTTTTATCAAGGTATTTAAAAACTTCTGGCATTACATCATTTAAAAATTGATTTGAAAACGATGGGTGAAACCAAAAATGGCAATTCGTATGGTTTTTTATAGCTCGATCAATAATTTTTTTGTATCGGTAAATATGATATTCCATTGACCAATTAGGACGAATATCAAACTCAACGGTACTTTTGTGTTCCCACAAACCGTCATCGCGCCGTACCGGATGCCCTAAGGTGTTTATGTAATTGCTCCGATATGAGCTAAATCCTAAACCTTTTAGGTGAGCAATATTGCCCAAAGTATGTCCGGGAAAAACAAAAGATTTTAAATCTACACCGTTTTGTGATGCTAATTTGCGGCATTCATTTAGTTCCGATTCAAAAACTTCTTGTGAGCAAACTTTTTCTCTGCAATCAATATGCGAAAAAGTATGACAGCCTATTTCATGTTCTGCTTTTGCATTTTTAATACTTTGTATTAAATCGGGCGCATACCATTCGGGGGCTTGTGCTAAATTGCTGCAAGGGTCTGCATCAAACCAATCGCCGGTATCGTATTTCCAATAAGGACTTTCAAAATAAGGTAAACGCTTGATGTGTGCATGTGCCAATGCTCCGTTCCGGCTGCAATTATCCAAAAACAGATGTCCAACGGTAGCCCATGTTATGGGAATATTATATTTGTCGGATAATGATAGAATGCCGGGTATGTTTTTTCTTGCCAAACGGGCTTTTTTTAATGCGTTTTCAACAGGATTTTTTTCGGTTTTTGTAAAACGGAATGCCCAGGCCAGTTCAAAATCAGCCGAAATTAATAATACGGCTTTATAGGGTTTGGGTACAAATTCTTCCCAATTTTTTATTTTTTCAACAACCGGATTCCTTCCTAATTCAAAACTTAATTTGCTTAGGTACGATTTCATCGGAAATCGCATGCCCTTTATTTTATTTATTTGTAAAAATTCCATTTATTTCTAATTCTTAATCAAGTCTTTATATAAATTACTTAATTCTTGGGTATTTTTTTGATAATTAAATTTTGTTTTAATTGTTTCAATAGCATTTGATTTAATCCTTAATTGCAATTCTGTGTTCTCTTTTACTAATTTTATTTTTTCAATAATTGCATTTGCATCATTTGGGGGCACCAAAAAACCATTTTTCCCATCCTGAATAATTTCATTTGTAGCACCAATATCTGTGGCAATTGCAATTAAACCTGCCGCCATATATTCCAATACTGAATTTGAAATTCCTTCGCTGTATTGAGTTGTAGAACAAAGCACGCCTATTGAACATTTTTCAAGATATTGTTCAATATTTTTTACAGCACCCAAAAATTCAATTCTTGATGCAATATTATCCGGTAAAAGCTCAACATATTTTTTGTATTTTTCTTCATACTTTCCGCTTCCGGCAAGAAAAACCCTGTCCACAATCCGTACGTTCAAAAGTTCTACGGCTGCATCTAAAAACATTTGATGGTTTTTATAATCGGTAAAATTAGCCACTTTAATTATGCGAAACTCACCATTTATATGTTTGCGGCTAAATCTTCCAAAATCTATGGCATTATATATTACTTTGCCTTTGACCCCGTAATTATCCAATCCTTTTTGCGAGTTGGCAATGGCAAGGTCTGCAAGTTTCAGCATCATTTTTTTTGCTTTAAACTGCCAGCCTTTTTCAATGCCTGCATCACGTATTGAGCCGTTTACAAATTTTACTTTAAATATTTTAGTAGGTAAATACGCATAAAGCGATGATAAATAATCCCAAGTATGAACAATATCGGGGCGGAACTTTTTAAAAACAGAAAATACCGTAAAAAAAGGCTTAAACTTATTTCCTGATTTATCCAATTCAATAAAATAATCGGCAAAAGATTTTGCTTGCCCGGTATAAAACATATTTTTATGAAAAGTAACTATACCTATTGTATAAACGGATTTATCCAAAGCTTTTAAAAGCTCCATAAATTGCCGTTCTTTTCCTCCCGGATATAATCCGTCAATTACAAATAATATGTTTATTTTTTTATTCAATGTTTAGTGCCTTTTTATATACTTTAATATAGTTTTGAGCAATTTTATTCCATGAAAACTCACCCGTTTCAGCTTCGTTTTGAATATTTTTTGATATTTTTTCAAATAATTGCGGGTTTTCTAATAATAATTTTGCTTTTTCGTAGATAGCTTCAGCATCTTTTACAGGAACTAAATAACCGTTTAGTCCATTTTTTATTACATCTTTAAATCCGCCGGTTTGGGTAGCAATTACCGGTTTGTTAAATACAAATGCTGTTAGAGCAACTCCTGATTGAGTAGCATCTGTATAAGGACAAATGACTATTTTGCATGCTTTTATTAGTGCTACTAATTCATCGCTTTCTATAAATTTATTGATTACTGTAAAAGATTTGTCGTTTTCAATTTCTTTTGTGTCAAAATAAAATTTTCCGCTGCCGGCTATGGTGGCTTTTAGTGTGGGAAAATCTTCTTTTAATTTTTTTGCTGCTTCAATAAAATATTCTATGCCTTTATAGGGCGAAATTCTGCCAAAAAACAAAATATCACTTTCGGGTACTTTAATTCCGGCAGTATTATAGTATTTATAAATTTCTAATTGTCCGAAAGGAATAAAATGGATTGTAGCTGATTTTTCTTTATAATCTTGTAAAACCTTGTTGTAATCGTCTTTATTTTGAATAACTACATGGCTGTTTGATTTTAATATTTGATGATTAAACTTTTGAGCCAAAATATTTTTAGCCTTTTCGCCTGTGTGATTTTCCAAATCGTGCACGGTATAAACAAATTTTTTATTGGGCAGGAAAAAACGTAAAAAAAGTATGTGCATATTTTTACCGTTGAAGTGGATTACATCGTATTTTCGTAAAATTCTTGAATATTTCCACGATAAAACTAAATTCGTTAGTGATTTTATTTTCAAATTTTTATAAATAAAAAGCCTTAGTTTGAATTTTTTTGAAATGTAATTTTTTACTTCTTCCGAAAATGCTTTGTTTACCGTGTTTTCATTCTGTAAACCTGTTTTAATATTAATCTTTTCAAAATTGATGACATTGTTTTTCCTTCTGTTTAACGGAAAAGTAAACAATAAATCTATCTCCACGAATTCAGACAGATGTTTTGCCATTGGTATGGCACTATCTGCATGACCAAAACTCACTAATGCTACTTTCATCTTTTATAAATATTTTTCCATTTTTGAATAAATATATTCAGGACTTAATGTGTTCATACAATTTACTTTCAAATCGCAGCTTGATTTATAACAAGCAATACATTCCATATCTTGATTGTAGATAATTTCGCCTTTACCATATACGTTTAATTCCCAAGGGGATGTGGGGCCTACCAAAACAATAGTTTCAATATCCAAAGCAACGCTAATATGCATTCCTAAACTGTCGGATGTGAAAAATAAATCAGTGAGTTTAATCAAAGCGGCGAAATCTTTAATTGAATTTTTACAGCCTGCGTCAATAATTAAATCAGGGATTAATTGTTTAATTTTTTCATTCATTTCAATTTCTTCGGGTCCGCCAAAGAGTAAAATTCCCTTTTCGGGATGATTTTTTTTAATGATTTTGATTAAATCCACATAATAATCAAATATCCATTTTTTGTACTGCCAGCGTGTTCCTCCACCTGTATTTATACCGATTATTTGCTTGTATGTATCAAGCCGGTGTTTCTCTTTAAATTTTTTTGCAAATTTTATTGATTTTTCGGCTAATTGAACTTGGGGTTTGGCTATTTCTTGATTTAATCCGCAAATTTGATAAATATGTTTTTGGTAGGTATAGCGGTTTAATTTTTTCAAATCATCATTTACACCCATTTCCCACCAAGTATCCGCTGCCGGGTTTGCAGGAATTACTTTCCCGTTTTTTCCTGCTACAAAACCAAATTTTTCTTTTACCCTTGCAAGACTTAAAATGGAAGCACTTTGCGGGTCGGCATCTAAACAAATACCTATATCAAACTCTTCGCTTAATAGATATTGTAAAAAGTTTTCTTCTATTGCTAAAATACGGTCTATATGCGAATTTCCTTCCAACAGACTAAAAGCATTTTTTTTGGTGATCCAGGTAATTTCTGCATTCGGGTATTTATTTGTTAGGGCAGGTAATATTGATGTTGTGCGTAAAACATCGCCCAAAGCATCAAGTTTTACTATTAAAATACGTGTTTCTACCGGACGATAATCCTTACAGCTATCGCAAAGCCTTTTATCTGCTTTGTGAAATAGGCATGGCTTATAGGCTAAATAATATTTACAGTCGGTTTTGATTAACATTTTAGTTTTTGTTAAATTTATGTTTTATGATTTTTTAATCTATTTCTCGGTATTTCAATAAAAAATATTTGTATTTGTTTTTTAAATCCGGATATTTTTGCTCCCAAGCATTACAAACTTGTTCGTAAATTTTCCGGTTATGTATTTTCTTTCCGATATAAAAATCGGCTCTTGATTTTGAAAAATTTGCTTTAAATTTGAATAAGGGGTCGTTTTCATCACTTGTATTTCCACCGCCAAAATGAAATTTTTCGGCACCTTTTTCTTTGGCAATCTGAATTGCTTTTTCCAATAAGAAATTATTTGCGGCAAACTTTGCATATTCTTTGTGTCTTGCCGACAAATGATAATGTGCATATTTTCCATTAACCATTAGTAAAAGCCCTGCAATAATTTTTCCGTCAAGTTCTGCCAATAATAAGCTTTGCTTATTGTCCAATAATTTTTTAAAGTTTAAAAAATAATCTTCATCAAAAAAATAATAACTTTTAGCCCCTACGGCTTTCATTGTTCCGATATACATTTCCCTGAAAAACAGATAATCTTTAATTTCATCGCTAAGACGAAATTTTAAACCGCTTTTTTCGGCTTTGCGTATCATATTACGATTTTTCGATGAAAATTCTTCTTTCCAAATTTCATCAATGCTTTTCGTACTATTCAAATAAACGGTTTTCCGGTCTTTTATAACTTGCAAATGATTTTCTGAAAAAGCATAATTATTGATTAAAGGATGAAAGCGTGTAAATTCTGCTATAATATTTTCACTTTTGCAAAAAGTAGCGAATGTTTTATGAAAATTATGAATAAAATTTTTATCGTATGATGAACTTAAAACTCCATTGTATCCGTACACTCCTTGAATATCAAAATATTCATCAGTATCCGGTCTTAATAAGTCTTGATTTACTTTATTCTTTAAAAAAGGATATACTGCTAAATTATTATCTTGTTCAAAAACAAAACAGAAAGGTGTTCCATCGCCATAGTGTTGATGTAATTCATAATATTCGGGCATAAAATAAATATCCTGAACATCCGGCGGTAGTTTTTCAATTATCGCCTTCCAAGCTGCTTTGTCTTTTATGGATAATAGTTTATAATTCATTTTTATAATCAAATTTTTTATAAAACTCATCACGTAAAATAGCCACTTTTACAATGTCGTGATATTTACCTCCTTTGTAAAGTTCTTGTCTGAAAATTCCCTCTTGCGAAAGCCCCAGTTTATCAACAAATAAATGTTTTGAAACTTTATGACCGGCTACATAATCGGTACTTACTTTATTTAAACCCAATTCTGAAAAAGCATATTCCAGAATTAAAAATGTTGCATAAAAAGCATAATGCTTGCCCCAATATTCTTTTCCTACGGTTATTCCACCGATAAAAACTTTTCTGTTGCGGTAGTCTATATTGCGCAAGCTGGTCATACCAACCATTTCATTACTTTCTTTATCGCAAATAGCCCAATAAATTTCTTTACGATCATCAAGAATTTTTTCTTCTACCCATTTTCTTTCTCTTTCCGAAGAAACAAAAAAAACATTTCCTGTCATTAGTTTAGTCATTTCAGGATCAGTACGCCATTTGTGTGTTATTTTATAATCTTCAAGTTCTAATGCGCGTAAATAGCAATTTATTTTACTTTTATCCATATTTTATAATTTTTTAATTACACTACTTGAAATATTTACTACACGGTCTTCGAACCATTGTGCGTTTGTTAAATCTCCACACACATTTTTCTTATACATTTTTGATTTATTCAGTAATTGCCAAATCGGGCGGGTCATAATTCCGTTAGCATTTGTAAATTCCAGAAAATTATCACGTTCTTTTCTGTTTTTTAAAATTGCTACTTGCAACCAATAATTCGCAAAACTATCTTTGGGTTCTTCAAAAATTTCTATATCGGTATTTCTGAAAAACGTTTGGTACTTATCGAATAATTTGCGTTTTTGTGCAATGAAAAAATCCAGTTGTTCAATTTGTGCACAACCCAATGCTGCATTCAAATTAGGCATACGGTAATTAAATGCACGAACATCGTGAACATATTCCCATTTATGGGGGATTTTTCCGGTGGTTGTTATGTGTTTGGCTGCTTTTGCCAAATCTACATTATTGGTTAAAATCATTCCGCCGCCTCCGGTAGTTATTGTTTTATTGCCATTAAAGCTTAAAATGCCGAATTTACCATATATTCCGGTATGTTTTCCTTTATACTTACTACCTAAACTTTCTGCCGCATCCTCAATTAGTTCAATATTCCATTTTTTACAAATTTCTTGAACTTCATCAATTTTTAACGGATGTCCGAAAGTGTGCATAGGAACACAGGCTTTTATTCTGTTTTTTGTAATTTTATTGTAGCAGAATCCATCTTTCCCTATTTGTGCATTTTTTGATAAAAATTCATCCAGTTTAGCAGGCGATAAGCCCATGGTTTCTTTATCCACATCAATAAAAACAGGATGTGCATTACAATAACTAATTGCATTAGCCGTAGCAATAAATGTAAGCGGCTGGGTAATTACTTCATCATTGTTTTGAACCCCCGATAAAATTAATGAAACATGCAAAGCAGCTGTTCCGTTTACGGTAGCTATTGCATATTTAGCCCCTGTATATTCGGCGCATAACTCTTCAAATTTATTTACATATTTTCCTACACTCGAAACAAAAGTTGATTCGATACAATCCGCAACATATTTTTTTTCATTACCCCAAAAACGCGGTTCATGCATCGGAATAAAATCTGTTGTTCCATATAATTCTTGAACGTATTTAATAAAATCTTCCATTATATATTCTTATATTTAGCCTCATCGGGATTGTTTAAAAAACCTTCTTTAATAACTTTAATAATTTGTGCAATACCATCAGGTACACGCATAGTAATTCTATATCCCAGTTTGTTTTTGATTTTATCAAAATTTACACGATAATCTCTCGGGTCTTCATCTTTTTTTACATATTTGATTTTCGCATCGGGTAATTGCTTTTTTATTTCATCTACCAACATTTGTTTTTGATAGTTCTCATTAGTATCACCCACATTAAATACATCAAAAGCTACTTTGTCAATATCCGATTCAAAGACTAACCGAATGGCTCTTGCCAAATCAACTACGTGGCAGTACGGACGCCAAAATTGTTCACCAAAAACTACTAATTCACGTCCCAAAGCCAATTCTTTGGTAAATTCGTTTACCGTTAAATCAAAACGAATGCGCGGCGAAAGACCATAAACCGTTGAAAAACGTAAAATGGTAGGTTTACATATATTGTTTTTATCTTGCGAAAGCAAAAACTTTTCTGCGGCAACTTTTGTTTCTGCATATAAGGATACCGGTGCTAAGTTAGACTCTTCGTTGACAAAAGCATCTGAATCCTTCATTTTACCGTAATTGCTGCAAGTAGATGCAAAGACAAAACGTTTAACACCGGCTTCATTAGCAATTTGATAAAACCGTTTACTTGCTCCTAAATTAGTTTCACGGGCTAATTCAGGATCTTTTGCACAAGCAGGGTCGCCAACTATTGCAGCAAGGTGGGCAACAAAATCAACACCTTTTACAGCCTTTTTTAAATCATGTTCATTTCGTGTATCACCTTTAATAAATTCAAAGTTTTTATCGTTTAGCAAATCTACAATTGCTTCGCCTCCAAAGCGCAGATTATCTATAACCCGCACTTTGTATCCCGCTCGAAGTACCATTCTTGTCAATACGCTACCTATGTATCCGGCACCGCCACTTATTAATACTTTTTTCATAGCTGGTTTGTTTTTAGTTTGTGTGTAATTATATTATAATTCAATATTTATTTTACATATTGTATATATCCACTTTGTATTTCTCGAGATTTTCTTTTTTCTCAAACCATTTTATGGTTTCTGTTAAACCTCTACGTATATCATACTCCGGTTTAAAACCGGTTAGTTTATTAATTTTTGTATTATCACACCATAATCTTAAAACTTCTGAGTTTTTAGGACGAATTCTTTGTTTATCTAAAACAAACTCAACGTCTGAGTTCATTAGTTCTTTGATTAAATAAAGTGTGTCGTGTACTGAAATTTCGTAATTAGAGCCTATATTTACGGCTTTTCCTATTGTTTCATTATGATTACCAAGGAGTAGGAAGCCTCTACATGTATCTTTTACATAATTAAAATCGCGTGTAGGTGATAAATCACCTAATTTGATTTGTTTTTTTCCTGCCGCAATTTGGGTAATAATTGTGGGTATAACAGCACGTGCCGATTGCCGGGGTCCGTAAGTGTTAAAAGGGCGAGCAATGCTTAAAGGTAAATTAAACGCATTATAGAAACTCAAAGCTATGGCATCGGCTCCGATTTTACTGGCACTATACGGCGATTGAGCTTGTAAAGGATGTTTTTCGTTAATTGGGACATATCTTGCTGTACCGTAAACTTCTGATGTTGATGTTACAATGATGCGTTCCACTTTATTGTTCAGTGCTGCCTGACACATATTTAAAGTGCCTTTTACATTAGTATCGATATAGGAATTAGGAGCTACATAAGAATAGGGTATGGATATTAATGCCGCGAGATGAAAAATTATATCTATATCTTGACTTATTTTTTGGCAAAAACCGGCATCCCGGACATCGCCGGAAACAATTTCCAGATTATTGCTCTTTGGGATATCCTCCAGCCAACCCCAAAAATTAAAAGGGTTGTAAAAAGATAGAGCTCTAACGATAGCCCCATGTTCTAATAACATTTCTGTAAGGTGAGATCCGATAAATCCGTCTGCGCCTGTTATCAATACTTTTTTTCCTTTGTAACTGTTCATTTTTTTTAAATAATTAAATTAGATAATCGATTAACCGGCTTGGCATTAAACAGGTCAGGTCGGCTATTTAAAACCTAAATAGAGTGATTATGAACTTTCTTCATTCATAACTGCTCAATTATAGGTAAAACTTAAAATTTTTCTTTATAGATTTCTTGTGCTCTACGATAATCATCTTCCATTCCAATATCTAACCAATATTCGCGAATTTCGTATTTTGCAACCGGAATTTTTTTTGCTAACATGTCTTGTATCAGACTGTCCATTCCATAATATTCATTATCAGGAATAAAATTGAATATTTCGGGTTTCATAATATATATACCGGCAAGTATTTTGGTTACAATGTCTTTTTTTTCTTCAATACCGGTAACAAAATCACCGGCATAGAAAATATTTCCAAAACGGAAAGGGGTAACAAACTCTTTTATGGCAACGGTAAATGCAGCCGGATTTTCAACTGAAAAATTATAGAATTTAGAAAAATCCATAAGGGTTAGAATATCACCATTCATCATTAAAAATGGCTCGGTGAGTTTATCTTTTAACAAAGTTAAAGGTCCTACAGTTCCTAAAGGTTTTTCTTCCTTGCTGATTTCCAGTTTTATACCGTAGTCTGAACCATCCCCAAAAAACTTTTCGATGTATTCTGATTTATAGTTAGTTGCAAGAAATATTTCATCAAAACCATGGCTTTTTAAATGTTCTATTTGAATTTCAAGAACCGATTTTTCGCCAATAGGCAATAATGGTTTTGGAATTATTTGGGTAAATGGACGCAAACGAGTGCCTAAGCCTCCTGCTAAAATTACTGCTTTCATAGTTTTATGGTTTTGTTAATGATTTGTATATATTGTAATAGTATGAAGCAACTTTTTTCCAGTCGCCAAATTCAATGATTTTTTTCCGTTCCGGAATTTTTATTTTTTTTCCGCTTATTATTGCATTTAATTCTTTTATCCATGTTTTGTAATCATCTACAGGTACAATACTGCCTGCATTTTCTTTTGTGAAAAATTCTTCGGCAATACCCGTTGCCGTTAAAAAAGCAGGCGTTTCCATAGCTGCTGCCTGAAATGGCGCTGCCGGTCCTGCATCTTGTGCCGAGGTAGATATTAGTAAATCGGCTGCTTGAAAGTAGGTTTGAAGCACATCATAATCTACATAACCGATGAAACGGATATTTTCTTCTAAATGAAGTTTGGCAACAATTTCTTTCAGGTAGTTTTCATATTCTTCGGTACCTCTTCCCGAAATATAACAGATGAAATTTTTATTTTCCAAATGTGCCAAAACTTCAATCATTTTATCTATTTGCTTGATTGGAATAAGTCTTGATGAAGAAAACAGTATGAATTTATCTGCCGGTATATTTAAGTTTTTTTTCGCTTCTTCTTTTGCTAATGTTCTTTTCCATTCATCAAATTGACTTCCGAAATTGGCAAAATCACGATGAAAAACTTTTGCCCCAAACTTTTTTTCAAAAATATCAGTCCCTTTTTTTACACTTGGGATAATGTATTTCAATTTTTTATAATATTGATACAATTCCCATCGTTTTTTATAGGCATTCAGTAATTTAAAAGGATGTTTTGTTTTCGGGATTTCAAAAATGCTGCTGCTGTTTGTATAAAATTGTCCCACAATAGGTACTTTATCCGAATATTTATTTAATATAGGGATATTAATGTAACGAAATCCTGCATTGATGTGAATTACCAGTGCTTGTTTTTTATTTATTTCTTTATCAAGATGTTCCATTATGGGTTTGGAATAAATATCTTCCCTGAATTTTAAGCCGTGAATGAATTTTTTTTCTTTAGCAGGAAAAAGTTTATGGATTAAACCATCCTCAAAAGTATGTTCATAAATTTTATCGGCACGTAAATCGGGCTGCCAAACTTCATAGATAATATCATCAGCTGTTTTAAGTACGCGCTTACCAATGATATCATGCCATTCATAACCCCAAATACCAACCCATGTTCCGGTTGGAGTATCCCAGTTGATTTCCGGACGCGGACGACCTCTGTGTCCTTCGTAAGCCGGCGGGTGATTAACTATATTGATAACTTTTATACTCATTTTTTATTTTTCATTTCACCGGATATGTATTTTTTCATTGCTTTTACGTCCAGTAGTTTTAAAGCCGCCTTCCAATCATCAACATGCATCCATTTTAAGGCATGAAAACTTGCAAAAGTGATCGAAGCGTAAACAATTACAAACAAAAACCGGATATAATTATTTGCATCAAAATAGTTGTTTAAGATGTAATAAGCCGTTAAATAACTTACAATTCCGTAAATTATAAATTTAATTGCTAATGCATTGTTTAAGCGTTCCACATCTTTCATGGCATAAAAGCGATAGATTACCCCCAACAAAATATTGGTGATTAACAAAGCCCATGCTACTCCAATTGAGCCCATGTTTAATAAGTTTTTATCTAAAAAAACAAAAATTATTAGTACATAAATGATAAGGTTAATAAAGGCAATTTTTGCGGTTAGTTTAAATCTACCAAATCCATTTAATAAATTGCCGTAAGGTGTATTAAAAACAGTCATAAACAAGGCTACAGTTACTACTGCCATAATCCCCACAGAGGGTAAATATTGTTTGCCCAAAAGTAGCAAGATAATGTCTTTTGAATATAGAGTAATTAAAATTACCACCGGCATTATGAATAAAAAGCTAAAACGCTCAAATTTTTCTATTTTTTCACGTATATAGTTGTAATCTCTTTGGGCTACTGCTTTTGA
>JALSLF010000369.1 GCA_026988445.1 Bacteroidales bacterium | reverse complement strand
AGAATCAATAACGCAAAGAAAACTAAGCCAAAAATAATACCTGTTGTAATAGCTACGGTTTTTATTAATGAACGCCCTTTTATTTTTGCCGGTTCAAATTGGCTGATTGGTTCAAAGCCGCTTAAACGGTTTAATTCGGATATGTATGTTTGCTTTCTTGCCGTAAGTCCTAAAATATCATTATGATAAAAATTATCAATCTGATCATTGCTGATTACAAAAGTTCCTTTTTTTATACCGGGTTTTTCAGCTGCATTTTTCAGCAATGCTTTTTGTAGGCTATCTAGTTTTATGATTTCTTTTTCTGTTTGCTTAATTAGCACATTCAGCCTGTTTTTGTTTAATAGAAGCTCGTCAGCAACATAAGAGTTATTATTAATGTAGTTTATTAGGTTTTTAGTGAATTTTGAAATGTTTAATGTATCTTTATAGTGTAGTTCAACACTGATTGTAGTAATATCATTTTTTAATGTTTCTACTGTATCTGCTTGGAAACCAATTATTCTATCGGCTTCTTCGGGTGTTAAGTTTAGAATTTTTTGAATGCTTAATTTATCATCTTTATTTACCTTGTCTAAGGAATTAATAATATTTACAATTAATACCGGATTTATTACCGGGCTGTATCCCAGCATGGTGTTTTGGTAGGTTTTTTTATCTTTTAAATAAATGCCTCCTCCTAAAATAATTCCTGAAATAATTGAAATTGCCAGAGTTTTGTACCATCGATTGAAAAAGAAATAAGTACTTTTCAATAAATTATTAAAAACTTCCATCAAATCAATCTCATCATTGTATTTTTCTTGTTCCATATTGCTTAATTTGTTTTTATTTGCATTGCAAAAATACTGTTTTTTTTAAAAAAATCATTTTTCTTACAAGAAAGTTTTACTTTTGCTGTAAAAATCAGGATGAATGAATAAAATAGCATTAATTACCGGAATCACCGGGCAGGATGGAGCATATTTAGCCGAATTTTTAATTGGCAAAGGGTATATTGTGCATGGCTTAAAGCGCCGCAGCTCTTTGTTTAATACTGATAGGATTGATCATCTGTATCTTGACCCACATGTTGAAAACCGTAATTTTATTTTGCATTACGGCGATTTAACTGATTCTACCAATTTAATCCGTATAATACAAGAGGTACAACCCGATGAAATTTATAATTTGGCGGCAATGAGTCATGTTCATGTAAGTTTTGACACACCGGAATATACCGCAAATGCCGATGGGATTGGTACTTTACGTATTCTTGAAGCCATTAGGCTTTTGGGTTTGGTAAATAAAACAAAGTTTTATCAGGCTTCTACCAGTGAATTATATGGTTTGGTACAAGAGGTTCCTCAGTCTGAAAAAACCCCTTTTTATCCGCGTAGTCCTTATGCCGTTGCAAAACTTTACGGATATTGGATAACGGTAAATTATCGCGAGGCATACAATATGTTTGCTTGTAACGGAATTTTGTTTAATCATGAATCACCTATTCGAGGAGAAACTTTTGTATCGCGCAAAATTACCCGGGCTGCTGCAAAAATTGCATTGGGCTTGCAAGAGGTTTTGTACCTTGGTAATCTCTCGGCAAAGCGCGATTGGGGGCATGCAAAAGATTATGTTCGTGCTATGTATTTGATGTTGCAGCAAGATACACCGGACGATTTTGTTATTGCAACCGGTGTTACTACCGAAGTGCGTGAATTTGTTCGTATGGCATTTGCCGAAGCGGGTATTGAAATTGCTTTTAAAGGTGAAGGAGTTGATGAAACCGGATATGTAAAAAATATTGCCAATCCAGAAATCCGGCATCTGAAAATTGGTGATGAATTAGTAAAAGTTGATTCGCGCTATTTTCGTCCTACCGAAGTAGATTTATTAATTGGTAATCCTGAAAAAGCAAATAAAGTATTAAATTGGAAACCTGAATATACCATTGATGATTTAATAAAGGATATGATTGACAGTGATTTGAAATTAATGAAAAAAGAACGCTTTTTGCGTGACGGAGGCTATGATATTAAAAATTATCATGAGTAGCTAAACTTCAAATCGCCCTTTAGGACATTTGAACGTTTAAGAATGATTGAATGATTGGTATGACTTGTCCGTCTATCGGCGGATTGAATGATTGAAATATATCCAATTATCTGATTTTAACAGTAAAATATTGATATGGAAATAAACAGTAAAATATATATTGCAGGGCATACAGGTTTAGTAGGGAGTTCTATTTTAAGAAATTTAAAGGCAAAGGGATATAAAAACTTTGTTTTTACACCATCAAAAGAATATGATTTGCGAAATCAGCAGGTAGTTGCCGGTTTTTTTGCAAAAGAAAAGCCTGAATACGTGTTTCTGGCTGCTGCAAAAGTAGGTGGTATTATTGCCAATAATACTTATCGTGCTGAATTTATTTATGATAATTTGATGATACAAAACAATATTATTCATCAATCGTATTTAAACGGAGTAAAAAAATTATTGTTTCTCGGTAGTTCTTGTATTTATCCAAAAAATTGTCCACAACCTATGCGTGAGGATTATCTGCTTACAGATATATTGGAATATACCAATGAACCTTATGCTATTGCAAAAATTGCCGGTATAAAAATGTGCGAAAGCTATAACCTGCAATACGCTACTAATTTTATTTCGGTAATGCCTACTAATTTGTATGGTCCACATGATAATTTTGATTTGGAAAAATCACATGTTCTTCCGGCTTTAATTCGTAAAATGCATCTCGGAAAGCTTTTAATGGAAAATAATGAGCTTTTACTACGTAAAGATTTAAATAAAAACCCAATAGAAGGAGTTTCCGGTGATGCCGATTTAACTAAAATAGTATCAATTTTGGAAAAATACGGAATTTCAAAAAATTCTATTGAACTATGGGGTAGTGGTAATCCGCGAAGAGAATTTCTTCATTCTGATGATTTAGCAGAGGCTTGTGTGTTTTTAATGGAAAATGTTGATTTTAATGATCTAATAGCAACATCAGGGAATAATAAAGAAATTAGAAATACCCATATTAATATAGGTACAGGCAAAGATATTTCCGTAAAAGAACTTGCAGGAATAATACAACAAATTACAGCTTACTCCGGCAAAATTAGTTGGAATAGCGAAAAACCGGATGGTACCCATCAAAAACTTTTGGATGTGAGCAAATTACACCAACTGGGGTGGAAAGCTGAAATTAATTTTAAACAGGGAATTTCCAAAGTTTATAAAGATTATATAACTTAGCTTTTTATTTTTATAGTATATATTGGATATAAAGTTTTGTAATAACCTTCTGTACATATTGTTACGGTAAACTTTTAGACCATAATATTTTGGTAGAACACTAATTAAAGTTTTAAGTTTAGCACCTTACAATGATAGATATATTTTTTATTAGGCGAAATGCACCCAGGTGGTTAATACTGTTAATTGACCTTCATATTAGCCTGTTTTCTATTTTAACAGCTTATTTTTTAAGGTTTAATTTTACCATTCCCGGTGAGTATCTAAATTCAAACGATTATAGTTCCTTGTACTGGGTATTGCCTTTAGTGCTTATTATCCGGTTTTTGAGTTTTATCATAAGCAGGGTGTATGCAGGAATTATTCGATATACAGGTACGCGTGATACGGAGCGAATACTGATTGTTATTTTTTCAGGAACTTTGGTTTTAGCATTGATTAATATCATTAGTCGTTTTATTGCCGGTACTTATGTAATTCCTTTTTCTGTTTTGGGCATCGATTTTTTAACTAATGTGTTCTTAATGGTTGCTTTTCGTTTATTTGTTAAAGCCATTTATTTTGAATACAGCCGAAACTCCAAACTTAAAAAAAATGTAATAATATACGGAATTAGTGATATTGCTTTAATTACAAAACGCACACTTATCAAAGATGCTGATTCAAATTATAAAGTAGTTGCTTTTATTGATGATGAAAAATCAGGTGCCGGCAAAAAATTGGATGGCTTAAATATTTTCAGTTCTGACAAATTGGTGCGTTTATTAGAGTATTATGATGTTTCCATCTTAATTTTTGCAGATAAAAATATTAATCCGGATAAAAAATCTCATTTAATTGATATTTGTTTTGAGCATGATGTTAAGGTTTTAACCCTTCCTGATGTGAATAGTTGGATTAATGGAGAATTAAGTATCCGGCAAATTCGTAAGTTTAAAATTGAAGACCTTTTAGAACGTCCTCCTATTAAATTGGACGAAGAAAAAATTAAAAGAGATACCTTAAACAAAGTTATTTTAGTAACAGGTGCTGCCGGTTCAATTGGTAGTGAAATGGTTAAGCAACTATTACGTTTTAATCCGAAAAAAATAATTATTTTCGATCAGGCAGAAACACCTTTATATGAGCTGGAACTTGAATTACGTGAAAAATACCATTTTGACCGATTTGAAATAGTTATTGGTAATATTACCAATGATTACCGGGTGCGGAAGGTTTTTGAATCTTATAAACCGGCTGTTGTTTATCATGCAGCTGCCTATAAACATGTTCCGATGATGGAGAATAATCCGGCAGAAGCCATACGTGCTAATGTGCTGGGTACAAAAACCGTTGCTGATTTATCTGTAGAGTTTGGAGTAAATAAGTTTGTGATGATTTCTACGGATAAAGCGGTAAACCCTACCAATGTTATGGGTGCTTCAAAACGAATTGCCGAGATTTATACGCAGAGCCTAAATATAAAAAACAAAACCAAATTCATCACTACGCGCTTTGGTAATGTTTTAGGTTCTAATGGTTCGGTAATTAATCGTTTTAGAAAGCAAATTGAAAAAGGGGGACCGGTTACGGTTACCCATCCTGAAATTACCCGTTATTTTATGACCATTCCCGAAGCTTGTCAGTTGGTGCTTGAAGCCGGAGCAATGGGCTCCGGAGGGGAAATTTTTGTGTTTGATATGGGAAAATCGGTGAAAATTGCCGAAATGGCAAAAAAAATGATTCAACTATCGGGTTTGGAAATAGGCAAAGATATTCAAATAAGTTTTACCGGTTTGCGAGTAGGAGAGAAGCTCTATGAAGAATTATTGAACGATAAAGAGAATACCCTACCTACGCATCACCCCAAAATTATGATTGGTAAGGTAAAAGAGTATAACTTTAATGAGATTAGCAAAGAAATTAATGACTTAATTGATATGATTTCAAATCATGATAATTTTGCAATTGTACGTAAAATGAAAGAAATAGTTCCGGAGTTTATTAGTCAAAATTCCGATTATGAAGTTATTGATTTTGAATTAAAGAATGGAGTAAACTAGTATATTAGTATATTGGTAATTAGATAATTAGTGTGTCAGTAATACACCAATTATCCAATACCACCAATTAATTATTCAAGTTTTTATAAACTCCAATAGTAAAAATCATCTTTATTGATTTTATTACGGAAAATACCTTTTACATCTACCAAAATACCTTTTCCTTTCATTATTGATTTAAAATAATTCTCATCTAAATCAAGATATTCTTTATGATTTACGGCAACAACTACTGCATCGTAACCACTGCCTTCCTGAGCATTTATTTTTATACCGTATTCATGCGCTACTTCTTCCGGTTTTGCATAGGGATCAACAATATCTACATCAATATAATACGATTGAAGTTCTTTAATTACATCTATTACTTTTGAGTTACGTATATCGC